>JAOPZG010000126.1 GCA_025964215.1 Conexibacter sp. | reverse complement strand
CGGCCAGCCGCTGCACGCGCGCGAACGCCTCGGCCAGCTCGGGCGCGCACGCGCACGGCGCCATGCCGATCCCGCCGCCGCCGGCCGTCGCCTTCAGCATCACCGGGTAGCCGATGTCCTGCGCGGCGACGAGCGCCTCGTCCACGTCCGCCAGCACGCCCGTGCCGGCGATCATCGGCACGCCCGCGGCACGGGCCAGCTCGCGTGCGCGGTCCTTCGCGCCGAAGAGCTCCAGCTGGGCCGGCGTCGGCCCGACGAAGACGAGCCCCGCGTCCTGCACCGCCTGCGCGAACGCGGCGTCCTCGCTGAGCAGGCCGTAGCCGGGGTGGATCGCGCCGGCGCCGGTCGCGCGCGCGGCGTCGAGGATCCTCGAGGCCACCAGGTAGCTCTCGCGCGCGGGCGCGGGCCCGATGTGGACGGCCTCGTCGGCGAGCGCGACGTGCGGCGCGCCGCGGTCCGGGTCGGAGAAGACGGCGACCGTGCGCAGCCCGAGCTCGCGCGCGCTCCGGATGATCCGCACCGCGATCTCCCCGCGGTTCGCCACCAGCAACGTGTCGAACATCAGGGCGCCGTGACGACCATGCGGACCGGCGTCGGGTCGAAGCCGTTGCACGGGTTGTTGACCTGCGGGCAGTTGGACACCAGCACGAGCGTGTCGACCTCGGCGCGCAGCGACACCGACAGCCCGGGCGCGGAGAGCCCGTCGACGATCCCCAGCGTGCCGTCGGCCTCGACGGGGACGTTCATGTACCAGTTGATGTTGGACACCAGGTCGCGCTTGCCCAGGCCCCACTTGGCGCCCTCGCGCAGGAAGTTCTCCACGCACGCGTGCTGGTGGTGCGTGTGGTGGCCGTAGCGCAGGGTGTTGGACTCCTTCGAGCAGGCGCCGCCGATCGTGTCGTGGCGGCCGACGTCGTCGGCGACGACGCTCATCAGCGGCCGGCCCTCGCACGAGCGCAGCACGCTCCCGGTCGTGAGGAAGATCGAGCCCTGCGCGGCGATCGTGTCCGCCGCGCTGTAGCGCTCGGCCGTGTCGCCGGCGCGGTAGAGCAGGCAGTCGACGGCCTGGTTGCCGGCGAGGTCGACGATCGTCAGGACGTGGCCCGCGGCGACGACGCCCGACCACGGCGCGCGCGCCGGGACCGTCTCGTCGGAGACGACCGTGCCCTGCGCCAGCGTCGCGCTCACGCCAGCCCCCGCGCGGTCGCGTAGTCATCCGTGTTGAGGTACGCGCGCTCGCCCTCGGGCGTCGCGGACCACAGCGGGTCCTGCGGCGCGGTCGGCGCGCCGCGCCAGGCGAGCACCTCCAGCGCGGTGCAGGTGTAGGACTCGCGCGGATCCAGCGGGTGCGGGACGTTGGCGAGCAGCACGACGAGCGGGAGCTCCGCGCGCAGCGTCACCGAGCGGCCCGGACCCGCGGAGCCCGTGAAGCTCAACGTCCCGTCGTCGCCGACACCTACGCCTTGGAAGAACGAGAGCGACGGCGGGACGTCGCGCGCGCCGAGGCCGTGCTTCGAGCCGCCCAGCAGGAAGAGCTCGCGACCCGCGGGCGAGGGACCCTGCGGCGCGCCGTCGCCGTAGCGCGCCTCGTTGGCGCCCAGCGAGGTCGTCCCGCAGAGCGCGTCGTGCGCGCCGGAGGAGTCCTCGACGATGCTCGCCAGCACGCGGCCCTGGTCGCTGAGCAGCGGGTGGCCGGCGCCGAGGTAGGCCTGCCACGGCACCTTGACGGTGTCGGCGACGTTGAGCCGCTCCCACGGCTGGTCGGCGTTGAAGAGCAGCAGGTGGGCGCAGGCGTCGCCGGCGAGGTCGGTCAGCCGGATCGTCGTCCCGCGCGCCACGAGCTTGTTGGCGTAGTTGCCGCCGGCGACGACCTCGGCCCACGTGAGGTCGCTCGCCGCCACGCCCGCGGGCGGCGCCGGCCAGGCCGACGCCGGCAGCGTCGGCATCGCCTCGACGACCGTCCCGCCCTGCGCCCGGGCGTGGTCCCGGGCGCCGTGCGTCGTGTGGGTCCCGGGCTCGGACGGAAGGTGAGCCCCCGCGAGCTCTTCCGCGGTCACGCGCCCGCGACCTCGACGCCGAGGTCCGTCGGGGCCGCCTGGACGGTCCCGGCCGAGAGCTCGCGGCGGTGCAGCGCGTAGGCGCCGAGGCCGATGACCAGCGACCCGCCGACGAAGAGCAGCGAGAAGTACTGCAGGTACCAGTGGCCGCCGGCCGGGTCGTAGACCGAGGCGCGCGGCCAACCGAGGTTGATCATCTGCAGGGCACCGTAGGCCACGGCGATGACGTTGACCGGCAGGCCCCAGGCGCCGAGCGAGAAGTGGCCGGGCTGGGTCGTCCACTCGCCGCGCAGGCGGCGGACGAGCATCGGGACCGTCACCATCAGGTACGCGCCGTAGAGCATCACGATGCACACGCTCGTCAAGGCGGTGAACAACGAGGCCTCGCCGACGTTGACGAGCAGGATCGCCGCGCTGAGCAGGCCGACGACGACCGCCGGCAGCACCGGCGTGCCGGTGACCGTCGAGACCTTGCCGAGCACGCCGTGGCCCGGCAGGACGCGGTCGCGCGACATCGAGAACATCATCCTGGTCGCCGCCGTCTGGATCGCCAGCGTGCAGACGCAGATCGCGATCGTCACGTCGGCGAGGAAGAGCTTGCCGACCGTGTCGCCGAGCGAGCTCGTCAGCACGTAAGGCAGGCCGCCGGCGGCGAGGTCGCCGTTGGTCAGCGACGGCGCCGCGAGGATCCCGGCGAGCAGCAGCAGCGCGCCGCCGACGCCCGAGGCGGTGAGCGCCCGCAGGATCGCGCGCGGCGCGGTGCGCCGGGGGTCCTTGGTCTCCTCCGAGAGCTCGCCGGCCGAGTCGAAGCCGACCATCACGTAGGCCGCCATCAGCGAGGAGATGATGAAGGCGCTGAAGTAGCCGCCCGGCACGGCGCCGGTCTGGTGGAGCACGGCGGACGGTCCGCGCTCGGCGTGGGTGAAGAGCAGGATCACGAGCGCGACGACGCCGATCAGCTCGCAGGTGACGCCGATGACGTTGATCCGCGACATCAGCGAGACGCCGATCGCGTTGATGATGGTGGTGAGCGTGATGAGGATGACGCCGAGCAGGACCGCGTTGGTCGCGCCGTCGGACGTGGCGAGCGACGGGTCGCTGCCGACGAGCTGGAAGCCCGACCACAGCGTCGGCATGACGACCTGGAGCGCGATCGCCGCCGCGGAGACCGTGACGATCTGCGCGATCAGCATCGTCCAGCCGGCGAACCAGCCGACGGTCGGGTTGGAGAGCCTCCGCGACCACTGGTAGATGCAGCCCGAGATGGGGTAGCGCGCGGCCAGCTCGCAGAAGCAGAAGGCCACCATCAACTGGCCGGCGAAGACGATCGGCCACGTCCAGAAGAAGGCCGCGCCGCCGAAGGAGAACCCGAAGAAGAAGAGCTGGAAGACGGTCGTCAGGATCGAGACGAACGAGAAGCCGGCGGCGAAGGAGGCGTAGCTCCCGAGCTTGCGGTGCAGTTGCTGGGGGTAGCCGAAGCCCGCGAGGTCCTCGGCGTCTCGCGCCTCGGCGGCAGCGTGATTGCTCATAGGTACGACCTTTGCGGATTCGCGTGGCCGTGCCATTGGTCACCCGGTCGGAACCGGGTTGTCCACTCGGTCGGGTCTACAGGTCGCGGCGGACCAGCGAGAGGCGGACGAGCGTGTCATCTACGGCGATCCGCGAGAACGCGATCCGGTCGTGCTCGCGCGTGAAGAGCGTCTCGCGCAGCTCGATGTACGGCGTGCCGGGAGCGACCTCGAGCTCGCGCGGCTGCGTGCGGTCGGCCACGCGCGGGACGATCTCGGCGCGGACGTGGTCGACCACCCCGGCGCCGTTGGCCGCGAGGAAGTCGAAGGTCGAGTCGCCGTCCACGATGTCGCCGAGCGCGGGCAGCCGGTCGAGCGCGACGGTGTCGGTGATGTGGATGACCGGGTCGCCGCCGGCGCGCAGCAGGCGCTTGACGATCAGGCACGGCGTGCCGGGCTCCAGGCCCAGCGCCTCGGCCGCGTCCTCCTCGGCGGCCTGCGCGCGGTGGACCTGCGGGTCGACCGACGGCACGTGGCCGGACTGCTCGATCAGCGCGCGGAAGGAGACGAGCCGGTTGAGGCCCATCGAGCTGCGCAGCACGTGGCGGTTGACGACCGTCCCGTGGCGGCGGCGGCGCGAGACGATCCCGTCGTCGGCCAGCGACTGGAGCGCGGCGCGGATCGTCGTCCGGCTCACGCCGAGCTGCACCGCGAGGTCGGCCTCCGGCGGCAGCCGCCCCTCCGGGAAGGCCTCGCTGTGGATGGCCTTCAGCAGCTCGTCGCGGACGCGCCCGCTGAGCGAGCGCGTGTCCAGGCGGCCGAGGGCGGCGTCCGTGCTGTCACCGGTGGCGGCGATCCGCCCATGGTACGACCAAGGGCGGATCGCGCCACGCGGGGCTACTTCAGCCCGTTGCGCTTCGCGACGAGCTGGAGGCGCTCGGGGAAGTCGCTGATGATGCCGTCGACGCCGAGGTCGATGACGCGCTGCATCGTCGCCTCGTCATCCACCGTGTAGGGCACGACCCGGAGGCCGTCGTCCTGGAGCTCGGGCACCGTCGGGCCGTGGTAGTTCCCCGGGTCGGTCCGCAGGTTCTCGTCCGCGGAGTCGACGTGCACCTGGTTGGGGTCGTGGACCTGCCAGTTGGAGGAGACGACGTCGGCGTGCGCGGCCTTCACCAGCTTGCCGAGGTCCTGCGTCTCCCACCAGTCCAGGCCGCCGGTCCACGGCGAGACCACCGACGGGTCGCCGACGACGGCCTCCAGCGAGCACTCGTCGCCGAGGTCGTCGCAGTCGCTGCCGGCGTACTGCCAGACCAACGCCACCGTCTCGATCGACGGGTCGAGCTTCTTGGACAACATGATCGTGCGCCAGTCGAAGGACTGGATCATCGCGCGGTCCTCGAGGTCGTTGTCCTGGATCGCCTTCACCAGCTTGGCCGTGAACTGGCCGTAGGGGACCGTGTCGTCGACCGCCGGCGAGATCTTCGTCTCGATGTTGAACCGCGTCGTGTCGTCACCGCGCGCCTTGACGAGGTCGAAGACCTCCTGGAGCGTGGGCATCCGCTGGACGCCCTGGGCGACCTGCTGCGGGAAGCCGGGGTCGAGGTGGCCGCAGTCCTCCTCCTTGACCTGCGCCAGGGTCAGGTCCTTGATCAGCTGCCCGCCGTAGGGGCCGAAGCAGTGCACCGGATTGATCGCGCGGTTGTGCGAGACGACCAGGTACCCGTCCTTGGTCACGCCGGTGTCGAGCTCCAGCGTGTCGACGTGGTGGTCCAAGGCGTAGGAGAACGACGCGAGCGTGTTCTCCGGCCGCACGCCGCGGCCGCCGCGGTGCGCCTCGACGTCGAACGGCGAGGGCAGCGGGTCCGGGACGTCGATGCCCTTGGCGATCAGCACCTCGCGCAGGCGGTCCGGGTAGTCGCTGATGAGGCCGTCGACGCCCAGGTCGATCAGCTTGGCCATCTCGGGCTTCTCGTCGACCGTCCAGGGGACGACCGGGAGCTTGACGTTGTGCGAGGACTTGATCAGCCTCGCGGTGGTCGAGGTCGAGACGGGGGAGAGGACGTCGGCCTTCAGGTCGCGGGCGACCACGAGCGCGAGCGACCCGTCGTCGAACGGCTTCTTGGAGGTGATCCTGTAGCCCGCCGTCCAGGGCGAGCCCGGGTAGGCGTTGGACGGCTGCGCCAGCGCGACGCGCCGCAGCGACGGCGCGACCTTGCGGGCGATCCTCAGGGTGCGCCAGTCGAAGGACTGCAACAGGCTCCGGCGCGTGACGTGCGCCTTCCGGATCTGGGCGATGACCTTGCGGGCGAACGCGTCCGGGCCGACGGTGTCGCCGGGGGCGGTGGGGTCGAGCTTGGTCTCGATGTTGAACTGCACGTCCTTGGCGCCGTAGCGCGCGGCGAGCGCGAAGACCTGCGCGAGCTTCGGCATGTGCGTGCCGGGCACCGCCTCCTGCGTGGCCTTGAGCGCGTCGTCGACGCCGCGCGAGCCGCAGTCGAGCGTCCGGATCTGCGCGTAGGTCAAGTCGTGGATCAGCTTGCCGATGTTGGGGTTCTTGGGGTCGCCGCCGCACTCCAGCGGCGAGATCCGGCGCTCGTGGCTGACGACGACGATGCCGTCCTTGGTGACGCCGGTGTCGAGCTCCAGCGTGCTGACGCCGAGGCGCAGCGCGTTGCCGAAGGACGCCAGCGTGTTCTCGGGGCGCAGCCCGCGGCCGCCGCGGTGCGCCTCGAGGTCGAAGCCGCCGGCGTGGGCGGCGGGCGCCGCGCCGCAGGCGGCGGCGAAGGCGAGGGTCAGCGCGACGAGTCGCGCCCGGTTGGACCTGTGCATGGAGAGTCTCTCCCTGTCGGTGATGCGGACCCCTCGCACCTTCGAGCGGGGGCGCGGCCGGCGAGTGACGCGGCGGTTGCGCGCTCGTGAACGGTCGGTGACCGAGCCGCGCGGTGTGACGGATCGCGCCGCTGCGCGTAGTGTCGGCATGGTGTCCCTCGGTCGATCCGCGCTGCTGAGCCTCGTCCTCGCCGGGGCGGTGGCGCTGCCGGCGGCGCCGGCCTCCGCGGCCGCGGCCAAGCCCACGCCGCGGGCGCACCTCGCCGCCTTCGGCTCC
>JAOPZG010000639.1 GCA_025964215.1 Conexibacter sp. | reverse complement strand
GCGGGGCGAACGTCGGGGCATGACCCCCGATATCTCCGCGACCGCCGCCGTCCCGTCGCTGGTCGACAGCCTGCAGGCCTACGTCGACGAGCTGCCCGCCGACCAGCAGGCCGACGCGCTGCACCAGGTCTTCTACGGCTTCTACGCGCGCGTCGCGATCATCGACCGCACGACCCACGAGCTCGCCGAGCGCGCCAAGCAGGACGCCGAGGAGCTGCCCGACCTGCCCGTGCCGCTCGCCGAGGCGCTGCGCGACAACGCGCTCTTCGTCGGCCAGGAGCTGTTCGCCAGCCGCGTCCGCGCGATGAGCGCGATGGGCTACGTCTCGACGCGGCTCGCGGAGACGCTGGAAGGCTCGGAAGCACCCCAGCGGCCCTTCACCCTCACCCGCGCCGTCGCCTTCGACCAGGCCGCCGGCCGCATGCGCACCTACGACCTCGCGACGCCCGGCGAGCACCCGGACCTGCCCTACGACCCGCTCGCCTACGACCCGCGGGCTGACTAGTAGTCGACGACGGACGGCGGCGGCGCGAGCTCGCGCAGCTCGTCGGGCAGCAGCGGCAGGTCCAGCAGGCTGAGCTTCAGGCGCTGGCGCTCCTGGTGGGCGGCGGCGTCGAGGCGCACGACGAGGCCGGCGTCCGGGCGCCAGCGGACCTCGAGCGCGTCGCCGGGCGCGAGGTGGTCGACGACCGTGCCGTCGATCTCCAGCGCCGGCCGCCCGGCGCCCTCCAGCAGCTCCAGGCGCAGCTGCTCGGCGGGGCAGAGGAAGAGCGGGCGGCTGATGCCCGACATCGGCGAGGCGGGCGTGACGAGCATGCCCTGCGCGGCCGGGGAGATGACGGGGCCGCCGGCCGCGTAGCTGTAGGCCGTCGAGCCGGTCGGCGTCGCGACGATCAGCGCGTCGCAGCGGTAGTAGCCGTAGCGGCGCTCGTCCACGGCCATCGACGTCTGCACCGACCCCGCGCCCGGCACGCGCGAGATCGCGACGTCGTTGAACGCGATCGCCTCCTTGCCGCGGTAGCGGACCTCCAGGCAGGAGTGCGCCTCGATCGTGAAGCGCTCGGTGAGCAGGCGGTCGAGCGCCTCGGGCAGCTCGTGCGGGCCGACCTCGGCCAAGAACCCCAAGTTGCCCATGTTGACGCCGAGCACCGGGACCGGCGCGTGGGCGACGGCGCGCAGCGCGCCGAGCATCGTCCCGTCGCCGCCGAGGCTGATGAGGCCGTTGACCGTGGCGAGGAACGTCTCCTCGGCGAGGACCTCGATCCCCGCGATCGCGCGGGCGCGGTCGGCCTCGCGCAGGACGACCTCGCCCTCGTGGGTCGCGGCCCACCGCTGGATCGTCCGCACCTGCTCGGACGTGTCGCGCTCCGGGTGCAGCACGATGCCGATGCGGTAGGCGGACACCGTCAGGACGGTAGCGGCCGTCAGCCCTTGGGCGGCTGCGCGGTCGCGGCGTGGATCTCCTCGGCGAGCGCGGCGACCCGCTCGACCAGCTCCGTGTTGGCCTGCAGCAGGTCGCGCAGCCCGCCGGTCTGGCGCTCGACGTGCTCGCGCTGCAACGCCGCGTGGTGCGCCGCGTCCTCGGCCTGGACCTTGTCGCGGTCGGCCTGCCGCGTCTGGGCGAGCAGGATCAGCGGCGCGGCGTAGGCGGCCTGGGTCGAGAACGCCAGGTTGAGCAGGATGAAGGGGTACGGATCCCAGTTCAGGGTCAAGGCCATGGCGTTGAGCGTGATCCAGATCGCGACGATGACCGTCTGGCCGATGATGAACTGCGGCGTCCCGAAGAGGCGCGCGAACTTCTCGGCGATCTGGCCGAAGCGATCGGTGCCGAAGGGGCTGTGCTGGCGCTCGGACATGGAGGTGATCATCCCAGCGGCCGCGGGAAGCTGGTAGGAGTTGCGCCCTCATGGAGATCCTCCGCACCCCCGACGAGCGCTTCGCCGACCTGCCGGGCTGGGGCTGGGACCCGCACTACGCGGAGGTGACCGCCGAGGGCGAGGCCGTCCGGATGGCCTACGTGGACGAGGGTCCGCGCGACGCGACGCCGGTGCTGCTGCTGCACGGCGAGCCGTCCTGGTCCTACGTGTACCGGTCGATGATCGGTCCGCTGCTCGACGCCGGGCTGCGCGTCGTGGCGCCGGACCTGATCGGCTTCGGCCGCTCCGACAAGCCGGCCGCGCGCGAGGACTACACCTACGCGCGCCACATGGGGTGGTTGACCGCGCTCGTCGCCGGCCACCTCGACCTCAGCGGCGTCGTGCTCTTCTGCCAGGACTGGGGCGGGCTGCTCGGACTGCGCCTGGCCGCCGAGCAGGAGCAGCGCTTCGCGGCGATCGTGGCCTCCAACACGTTCCTGCCGACCGGCGACCGCCCGCTCGGCGCGGGCTTCGAGGCGTGGCGGACGTTCTCGCAGCAGGTGCCCGAGTTCCCCGTGGGCCGGATCGTCGACGGCGGCACGACCCGCGCGCTCGACACCGTCGAGATCGCCGCCTACGACGCGCCGTTCCCGGACGAGTCCTACAAGTCGGGCGCGCGCCAGTTCCCGCTGCTCGTGCCCGACGGCCCGGACGACCCCGCCGTGCCGGCGAACCTCGCGGCCTGGGAGGTGCTGAAGCGCTGGGAGAGGCCCTTCGTCACCGCCTTCGGCGACAGCGACCCGGTGACCCGCGGCGCCGACGCGGTCCTGCAGCGGCTGATCCCGGGCGCCGCCGGTCAGCCCCACGTGACGCTCGAGGGCGCCGCGCACTTCTCGCAGGAGGACGCGGGGCCGCGGCTGGCCGAGGTGGTCGTCGGCGTGGCGCGCGCGCGGCCGCCTAAGCCCCGACGGTGAGCCGGTAGTCGGCGCCCGTCATCAGGATCGGGTCGCCGACCATCTGCATCAGCCGCGAGTACGTGCGCTCGCCGATGTGGTCGGCGAGGCCGCCCGGGTCGAGCGGCGCGCCGTAGGGCGTGTCGCTCGTGAAGAGGATCGCCTTGTTGTGCTCGTAGCGGCGGTTGACGATCGTGTAGAGCTGCTCGAGCACCCAGTCGTTCGGGCGCGGGACCGCGACGTCCTCGAGGTGCAGCAGCTCGACCTGCGTGATCGCGTCGATGATCTGCCGCGTCGTCGGCTGGGCGTCGGGCTTGTAGCTGTCGCGCAGCTCGTTGAGCAGGTCGGTGGTGTTGCGCGTCAGCACCGACATGCCGGTCGCGCGCGCCTGCTGGGCGACGTAGTACGCGAGCGTCGTCTTGCCCGTGCCCTTGTTGCCGAGCAGCCAGAGGCCGCGGCCGGAGCGGACGTTCTGCTCGACGCCCGCGGCGTAGCGGCGCACGTGGGTGGCGGCCGCGCCGTGGCGCTCGGCGATCCCCGAGAGCGGGAGCGCGCTCCAGTCCAGGCCCTGGAAGCGCGGCGGCGCGTAGCGGCCGACCGACGCCTCCATGTCGCCGTGCAGGCGCCGGCGCAACCGCTCCTCGCGGCAGCTGCACGGGTAGGCCTGGCGGCGCTCCTCGTCGAAGAGGAAGCCGTTGGCGTCGCAGCCGTTGGGGCAGTCGAAGTCAGGATCGAGCATGGGTCACGGTCTTCTCGGGGATCCGGCTGCCGAGCAGCGGCTGGCCGGCTGCGCAGGTTAGGCGGTGGAAGGTCTCGGGCGAGAGCGCCTGCTCCAGCGTCTCCAGCGGCCAGCCGGTGGAGACGATCACGGTGGCGCGGCGCTGCTCGTAGCGACCGTAGGCGATCAGCTCGAGCTGCTCGGAGAGCCAGTCGCGCTGCCACGGCGCGGCGCGCGTGAGGACCTGCTGGTCGAGGCCGACGAGCACGAGCAGGTCGCAGCGCTGCAGCGCCTGGAGCCGCGCGCGGTAGCCGCCGTACTTGGAGAGGTAGACGAGCGAGCGGTAGAGCGAGGAGAGCGAGTAGAGCGCGACGCCGTAGCTCGCGTTGTAGGCGGCGCGGGCGATCGCGGCGGCCGAGGAGCCCGCGGCGGTCTGGGCGACCTTCT
>JAOPZG010000614.1 GCA_025964215.1 Conexibacter sp. | reverse complement strand
CCGCGGTGGACGACCCGACCCGCTCGCGCACCGTCTCCTGGGACGACCCGGCGCCGATCCGCGACGCCGCCGCGACCATGACCGGCCTCGAGCTCATGCGCGCGATCATGCGCCGCGAGCTCCCGGCCCCACCCGTCGCCCAGCTCCTCGGCTTCGACATCGAGCGCGTGGACGAGGGCAACGTCGTCTTCGCCATGGACCCGATCGAAGCCCACCAGAACCCCCTCGGCACGATTCACGGCGGCATCATCACCACGCTGCTGGACAGCGCCATGGGCTGCGCCGTCCACACCACCATCCCAGCCGGCGGCATGTACACCACCTTGGAGCTCAAGGTCAACTTCCTCCGCCCCGCCTTCGCCGGCGGAGCGCGGTTGCTGGCCGAGGGCACCGTGCTCAACCGCGGCTCGACCGCGGTGTTGGTCGAGGCCACCATCACCGACGCGGACTCGGGCAAGAAGATCGCCCACGGAACGTCGACCTGCCTGATCCTGCCGCCGCGCTGAGGCGGGAGCGCTACGCGACGACGGAGCGCGCCCACGTCACCGTGCGCGCCGCGAGGTCCAGGCGGTCGCGCGGTCCACGGTGCCGGGAGAACGCGCGCCGTAGCGCTCGGCAACGCCGAGCGGGGTGAGCAGATCGACCTGGTCGAGCGGGACCGGGACCCCGATGCCCGCGTCCTCGCAGAGCTGCAGCAAGACCGCGATGTTGTGCGTGAACGGGAAGCCTGCGCCGGCACCGGCAAGGACCGCCTTCAACGCCTTCTCCACCGCCTGCTGCGCGTGGAAGCCGACGATCGCGTCCGACACCGCGGGCACGTCGACGAGCGCGCCGGCTGCCGTCAGGTCGTCGGCGGCAAGCCCAGCAGCTCGCGCGCGAGGTCAGCCTGGTCGGCCCATCAAGCGGCGAGCACGCGACCCTCAGCCAGCGCGGCATGCACGAGGCTGCCGTGCACGTCGCGCCACTCGGCCGCCTCGCGCTCGCTGACGACCACGATCTCGACCGGCGGCCGCAGATCACGGACCGCGCGCATCAGCCGGACCGACTCCAGCGCGGTGTTCTCGACCTCGGGCTCGATCACGAGCACGTCGATGTCGCTGCGCGACGTCGCCGAGCCTCGAGCGTGCGAGCCGAAGAGGACCACGCGCGCATTGGGCGCTTCGGCCGCCAGGCGGCGTCCGACCTCGCGGATGTTGGCCTCGTCGTCGGTCACGGACGGGTCACGCTACCGGCTGCCGCGCGTCGGCGAAAGGCGCGAAACGGTGCATGCTCGCGGCGCCTCCCTCACGCCACCGGCCGCTCGAACAGCGTCGACAGCACCACCTGCGTGTGCGTCCGGATGACCCCCGGCGTGTCGCGCAGGCGCTCCAGCGCCTCCTCCAAGTGCTGGGTGTCGGTCGCGCGCACGTGCAGGATGGCCGAAGCCTCGCCCGCGACGGTGTACGCCGACTCGACCTCGGCATGCGGCTCGATGGCCTTGCGGACCTCGGCGGCGGACATGCGGCCCTCGCAGTAGAGCGCCACGACGGCGTGGGTCTGCCAGCCCATGGCGGCGGGGTCGACGACGGCGGCGTAGGAGCGGATCACGCCGTCGGCCTGGAGCTTGTCGACGCGGCGCTTGATCGCGGGGGCGCTGAGGCCGACGTGGCCGCCGATGTCCTGGAAGGAGCGGCGGGCGCTGTGGCGGAGCAGCGCAACGATCTGGCGGTGGATGTCGTCCTTCTGCGCATCTTACGCCGCAAAGACGCAACAGATCGGTGTTGAGACGGCACAGTCACCAGCGGATCATTCAGCACATGCCTCCCCAGACGTCCGCCGCGCCCACGCCTGCGCCCCACGGCCTACAGGACTACATGCCGCTCAACGGCATCGACCACGTGGAGCTCTTCGTGGGCAACGCCAAGCAGGCGGCGTTCTTCTACACGCGCGCCTACGGCTTCAAGCTGGTGGCCTACTCGGGCCTGGAGACCGGCGCGCGCGACCGCGCGTCGTACGTCGTCCAGCAGGGCCGCATCCGCCTCGTCTTCACGGGCGCGCTGCACTCCGACTCCCCCATCGCCGAGCATCAGCGCCTGCACGGCGACGGCGTCAAGGTCATTGCCTTGAGCGTCCCGGACGTCGACCACGCCTGGCACGAGGCGACCACCCGCGGCGCCGAGGGCGTCACCGCGCCGCACGACGCGACCGACGAGCACGGCACCGTCCGCCTCGCCACCGTCAAGGCCTACGGCGACACGCTGCACACCTTCGTCGGCCGCGCCGGCTACAGCGGCCCGTTCCTCCCCGGCTATCGCCCGCGCACCGACGGCAGCGAGGACACCGGGATGCTCCTGGCGATCGACCACATCGTCGGCAACGTCGAGCACATGGACCCGTGGGTGAAGTACTACGAGGACGTCTTCAACATGAAGGAGATGCTGCACTTCACCGACGAGGCGATCTCGACCGAGTACTCCGCCTTGATGTCGAAGGTCGTCTCCGACGGCAAGGGGATCGTCAAGTTCCCAATCAACGAGCCGGCCGAGGGCAAGCGCAAGTCGCAGATCGAGGAGTACCTGGAGTTCTACGAGGGCCCCGGCGCCCAGCACCTCGCCGTCGCCACGCGCGACATCGTCGCGACCGTCGCCGAGCTGCGCCGCCGCGGCGTCGAGTTCCTCGACATCCCGGCCTCCTACTACGACGAGGTCCCCGGCCGCGTCCCCGAGGTCGCGCCGATCATCGACGACCTCCGCGCCCAGGGCATCCTGGTCGACCGCGACGACGAGGGCTACCTCCTGCAGATCTTCACCAAGCCCGTCGGCGACCGCCCGACGGTCTTCTTCGAGGTCATCGAGCGCCACGGCGCCCGCGGCTTCGGCGACGGCAACTTCAAGGCGCTCTTCGAGGCCCTGGAGCGCGAGCAGGACCTCCGGGGCAACCTGTAGGGGTAGGGTCGAAGGGCATGCGCTACCTGAGCCTGGGTGACGTCCCCGCCAAGCGGCACGCGCAGTTCCGCCGCGACGGCGCGCTGCTGACCGAGGAGGTCCTCGGCTACGAGGGCTTCAGCGGCAACGAGACGATCCTCTACCACCTGCACTCGCCGTGCCGGTTGGCGGAGGTCGGCGGCTTCGCGCCGATCCGGCGCGAGGAGTGGCTGCCGGATGCGCACGTCCACCGGCTCGCCGACGTCAACGCGGCGCCGGCCGGCGGCGACCCCGTCTTCGGCCGCCAGCTGTTGATGTACAACGACGACCTCGAGGTCTCGATCGCCAAGCCGACCGAGGCGATGGACGGCTTCCACCGCAACGGCGAGGGCGACGAGGTCGTCTACGTCCACCGCGGCGGCGGCAAGCTGCGCACGAACTTCGGGCCGGTGCTCTTCCGCGAGCGCGACTACGTCGTGATCCCGCGCGGGACGACGTACCGCTTCGAGCCGGAGCCGGGGCTCGAGCAGTTCTGGGTGTGCTTCCACACGCCGGGCGAGATCGAGACGCCGCACCGCTACCGCAATCGCTACGGCCAGCTGCTCGAGCACGCGCCCTACTCGCAGCGCGACTTCCACGGCCCGATGGAGCTGGAGACCCACGACGAGGAGGGCGAGTTCGCGCTCGACGTCCGGGTCCGCGGCGGCGTCCAGCAGTACCTCCTGGACCGCCACCCGTTCGACGTCGTCGGCTGGGACGGCTACGTGTTCCCCTACACCTTCAACGCCGACGACTTCGAGCCGCGCGCCGGGCGCTTCCACCTCCCGCCGCCCGCGCACCAGACCTTCCAGGGCCCCAACTTCGTCATCTGCACCTTCGCGCCGCGGATGCTCGACTGGGATCCCGAGGCGGTGCCGCTGCCCTACCACCACTCGAACAACCAGTCCGAGGAGGTGATGTTCTACGCCGCCGGCGACTACGCGGCGCGCAGGGGCGTCGACGTCGGCTGCCTGACCCTGCACCCCTCCGGCCTGCCCCACGGCCCGCAGCCCGGAACGGTCGAGAAGGCGCTCGGCAAGACGCACACCAACGAGCTCGCGATCATGTGGGACACCTTCAAGCCGCTGAAGCTCGCGGCGCTCTGGCGCGATCACGACGACCCCTCCTACGCCTACTCGTGGAACCCCGAGCGCAGCGGCACGGCATGATGGCCGCGTGGCGCTCTTCGCACTGGACGCGGTGACCGTCGCGGGCGTCGAGCGCCCGCGGCTGGCCGGCGTCACGCTCGCGCTCCCCGACGGCGGCATCACGGTGCTCCAGGGACCGTCGGGCTCGGGGAAGTCGACGCTGCTGCGGCTGCTCAACCGGCTCGAGGCGCCCGACGCGGGAACCGTCTCCTACCGCGGCGAGGACCTCGCCTCGCGCGACGTGCTCGCCCACCGGCGCGAGGTCGGGATGGTCTTCCAGGCGCCGGTCCTCTTTCCCGGCACGGTCGCCGACAACCTCGCGGTCGCCGCGCCGGTCGACCC
>JAOPZG010000605.1 GCA_025964215.1 Conexibacter sp. | reverse complement strand
GGCGCGACGGGCCGTCCAGCAGCGCACGTGGGACCGCGCGCTCGGCCGGCTCGGCGACGGGTACCGGCGAGCGCTGGACGGCGCTCCCGCGATCGCCGCGCGCGACGGGGAGGCCCGACGTGTCGCCTGATCCGGCGGTCCTCGACGGCGGCGTCCAGGGCCCCCGGCTCGCGCTCGTGCCGGGGCGGCCGCTGCAGGTCGTCGACGTCGCGCTGCTGCGCGGCGCCGGCCGCGGAGGGATCGGCACGTACCTCGCCGCGAAGGCCGAGCACGCCGCACGCACCGGCGCGATCGACCATCACGTGCTCGTGCCCCGGCGGCCGCTCGGCGTCGGCGCGGTGGAGCAGGCGCTGCACGAGCTGCGCCCCGACGTGGTGCTCGTGCACGACCCGGGCTGGTGGCCGGCCGACCTGGCGTCCCGCGTCCGCGCGGTCGGCGCGCACACCGTCGCCGTGCACCACGGCACGATCACGCAGCAGGCCGCGGCGCTGCCGGGTCCGTCCCGGCTCTGTGCCGCGCTGCTGCGGTCGCGGCTGCGGCGGGCCGTGCGCCGGGTCGACGGCGTGATGTCCAACGTCGACACGATGGCCGACTGCGGCCGGCTCGCGACGATGCCACTGCGCCTCGGCGTGCACGAGGCGTTCCGGCCGCGTGCGGAGATCGGCCGCGGCGACCATGTGCTGTATGTCGGGCGACTGTCGCGCGAGAAGGGCGTCCTGGAGCTGCTGGACGCCGCCGCGCGCAGTGCCGACCCCTGGCCGCTGCGCCTGGTCGGCAGCGGGCCGCTGGAGGAGACGCTGCGCTCGCGCGCCGAGCGTCTCGGTCTCGGCGCCCGCATCAGCTTCCGCCCGCCGACGCGCGATCCCGAGCGCCTGGCGCGCCGCTACGCCGCGGCGCGCTGCGTCGTGATGCCCGGCGAGCACGAGACCTTCGGCCTCGTCGCCCTGGAGGCCGCGGCCTGCGGCACGCCCGTGGCCGCCTGCTCGACGGCGCCCGCGCTGCACGCGATCGGCGCCCTCGGCCACGGCTTCGTCCCGGCCGACCCCGACGACCTGGACCGCGCGATCGCCGCCGCCCGCGCCGCCTCCCACGACGCCGAGCAGGCCGCGATGATCGCCTGGCGCTACCGCTGGGACCGCGTCTTCCGCGCCGAGACGGCGTCGCTGCGCGACCTGGTGGGCTGAGCCGCAAGCTCGCCGGGGATCGCGCCGCGCGCCTCTCGGCCGCGCTGGCGAGCACCACCACCCAAAGCGTCGAGGGACGAAAGGTGGCCGCTCTGCGGCCACGAATCGTCCCTCGACGCCGGGTGCTGTGCGGCGCGCTCGCTAGCTGATCGGCGCGACGTCGCCCGTGGTCGACTCGTCGGTGTCGGCCGGGATGCGGGTCTTCCCGCCGCGCGCCGACTTCGGGCAGCCGCGCGGGCGGCCGAGGTCGAACGGGCCGGCGATGTACTGCGCGGCCTTGCCGCTCGCGACGTTCGCGAACGCCACGATCAGGAGCGGGTCGACGCGGGGCTCCGCGCAGACGTCGCCGTCGATCGTGAAGCTCGACGTGATCGGGTGCCAGCTGCCGACGTTGGCGCCGGTGCAGTTGACGCCATAGCCCGGCTGCTCGCCGGCGCAGGAGAACGCGTCGGTGGCGAGGACGTCCTTGGTGGCCGGGTCGGTGCCGAAGACCTCGGTCTCGAAGCCGGTCTCCGGCTTGTCGGGCATCACCGAGTAGCCGGTGATCGGCTGCGAGCAGGCGAAGGTGTACGACACGACGCCGGAGTCGGGATCGTCGGGATCCGCCTTGCCCTTGTCGATGTGCCCCTTGCACAGCGTGTTGTTGGGGTTCTGGTCAGCGACCGAGGTGGGCGCGGAGTGGTTCAGCAGGACCGCGGCGGCGATGGCCGCTGCGAGCAGGACCAGCGCGATGCCCAGCCGCGACCGCAGGCGCGAGACGGCGACGTTCAACTTCAAGACCTCCGTGTACAGGTTGGGCGGTCAGCCCGTGCAACCAGGGCGACCGAGTGGTCGCCGCATCCTCCGTGCCAAGCGGTGTCCGCGGTGTGACCGCGAGGTTGCCCGGGCGTGAACGGTTGGTGAACGGCGCTCAGGACCCGGCGTCCGCGGCCGGCGACCAGGTCGCGTAGACCTTCGGACCGAAGGCCTTCAACTTGGTCTCCTTGGCGTAGCCGATGGGGTCGAGGGCGAACAGGTCCTCGATCGACTTCAGCAGGGAGAACGGGTCGTACGGGGCGCCGACGGTCCCGCCGGGCGTGACGAAGGGGGAGAGCAGCAGCGCGCCGACGCGCCCGCCGCCGGCCTCGACGTCGGCCGGCGCGCCGGCGTCGAAGGTCACGATCACGAGGCCGCCGTCGGCGTAGGCCTTGGACTCCAGGATCTGCGGCAGCGTGGCCTTCAGCCAGGCGTCGGCGTCGGCCAGCGAGGTCGAGCCGTCGTGCGCGGGGCCGGGCAGGATGTAGGAGAACGCGGGCGCCGAGTCGGTGTCGGCGGCGTCGGGCGCGATCCGGTCGAGGTCGGCCATCGCGCTGCCGCATCCCGCGTCGCCGGTGATCGAGGCGAAGTGCAGGAACGGGTTGCGCGGCGCCTGCTCGGGCGGCCGCAAGCACGGGTCGTGGCCGGGGTTCAGGCCCGCGGCCGCGCCCTCGACGTAGGCCTTCCACGTGCGGCCGGCGCCGGTGAGCTGGTCGGCGAGCGTGGTCGTCTTGGCGTCGAACGGGCCGGTGGCGTCCCGCCGGCCGCCGAGCAGCGCGACGCCGCCGGCCGACGGATCGTGGCCGGCCGCGTGGTACCAGGGCAGCAGCGTGCCCTGGGCGCGGAGCTCGGCGGAGAGGTAGGGCGCGGGGGAGGCCGCGCCGAAGGACTCGTCGTAGGAGTGGCCGGTGAGCGCGACGAGCCAGACGTGCTTGACGGGCGGGAGCTTCGGCGCGGGCGTGGCGGCGGAGTCGTCGGTGGTGCCGTCGTCGGCCGGCGTGGAGTCGTCGGTGGTGTCGGTCGGCGTGGTCTCGTCGGCCGGTGCCTCCGCATCGACCTCGGGCGCGGCCGCGGCCGCCGGCGCCTCCTGCTCCTGCTGCGGCTCGGCCGGCGGCTCGGGCGTCGTCTCGG
>JAOPZG010000588.1 GCA_025964215.1 Conexibacter sp. | reverse complement strand
CGGCGCGGGGCACGCGCGTGGGCGTCACGATCGCCGGCAGCGCCGTCTACCACGGCCTGCGCAGCCCGGTGCGCGGAGGCTTCACGATCCCGCTCGCGTTCTGAGGAACGACCCGGGCCGCGGTTGGCGGCCCCTTGGGCCGTCAACCGCAACCCGATCTGGCCGCAGGCTAGGCGGTCAGATCGGCCGCCATCTCGTCGAACACCGCGATGTAGGCGTCGACGGCCTCGTCGGTGTGGGTCACCGAGAGGGTCCACTCCTCCTCGCGGCCGGGCGTCATGAAGATGCCGCGGTTCATGTTGTACAACCAGGCGAGGTCGGCGATCTCGGCGTCCTGCTGGGCCTTGAAGGTCTCGTAGTCGATGATCTTGGTCGTCGCGAACGTGACGCAGCCCTTGGAGCCGATGCCGACGGCGTAGCCGGGCAGGTTGTGCTTCTCGATGACGCCCTCGCAGCCGGCCAGCAGGCGGTCGTTGAGGTGGTCGAGATGCGCGTAGGCCTCGGGGGTCAGGACCTCCAGCAGGTTCGCGCGCGTCGCGGCCATCCCGAGCGGGTTCCCGTTGTAGGTGCCCACCTGGTAGACGGTGCCGTCCTCGACGACCTTCGCGAGCTCCTCGCTCATGCCGATCGCGCCGGTCGGCAGCCCGCCGCCGAGCGCCTTGGCCAAGGTCACCATGTCGGGCAGGACGCCGTACTTGTCGGTCGCGCCGCCCGGCGCGACCGTGAGGCCGGTCTTGACCTCGTCGAAGATCAGGACGATCTCGTGCCGCTCGGTGATGTCGCGCACGGCCTCGAGGTAGCCCGCCTCGGGCAGCACGACGCCGAGGTTCATCATCGCCGGCTCCATGATCACACAGGCCGGCTTGCGGCCCTCGCCCTCGAGCTCGACGATCCGCCGCTCCATCGAGTCGGCGTCGTTGAAGTGCACGGCGAAGACGTGGTCGACCGTCGACTGCGGGATGCCGCCGCCGTAGGCCAGCGAGACCGGGTGGTCGTGGTCGCCGATCTTGTCGTACTCGACGCCGATGGACACCATGACGGTGTCGTGGTGGCCGTGGTAGGACCCGAAGATCTTCAGGACGTCGTCGCGGCCGGTCGCGGCGCGCGCGATCCGGATCGCGTCCATCGTCGACTCCGAGCCGGAGTTCGTGTAGCGCCACTTCGGCAGCCCCCAGCGGCGGGCGAGCTCGTTGCCGACGACGATCGCGTCCTCGGTCGGCGCCGCGAAGTGCGTGCCGAGCGCGTAGCGGTCGGTGATCGCCTTGCCGATCGCCGGATGCGCGTGGCCCTGGACCATCGAGCCGAAGCCGTTGTGGAAGTCCCACATCTCGTTGCCGTCGACGTCCCAGACCTTCGGGCCGTCGCCGCGCTCGAGGTAGATCGGCCACGGCTCGCGCACCTGGTACGACGACGCCACACCGGACGCCAGATGCTCGTTGGCGCGGGCGAAGGTCTCGCCGCTGCCCTTCGTGGCCTCGTTGAGGCGCTCGGTCTCGCGCTCGGTCAGCTCGGCGATGCGCGCGCGATCGATCGTGATGGTGTCAGCGTTGGCAGCCATGGTCATCTCATGGTAGGCGTGGACGTGGTTCCTGTCTGTACCCCTTTGACCCGCTCGGACGCCGGGTCGTACAACGGCTCCGCGGTGACGATCCCCGCGACCCAGGTGCCGAAGACGTCGACCGCGACCTCGGTCCCGGGCTCCGCGAACGCGACCGGGACGTAGGCGTAGGCGATCGACGCGCCGAGCGTGTAGCCGAAGCCGCCGGAGGTCACGCGGCCCACGACGCGGCCGCCGATCGCGACCGGCTCGTTGCCGAGCGCGACCGAGCGCGGGTCCTCGAGCACGAGGCAGACGAGGCGCTTCTCCGGAGGGCCCAGCGAGCGCAGCGCGCGGGCGCCCACGAAGTCCTCGTCCTCGCGCACGCAGAACGACAGCCCGGCCTCGTGCGGCGTCTGGTCGGGCGTGATGTCCGCGCCCCAGACGCGGTAGCCCTTCTCCAGCCGCAAGGAGTCGATCGCGCGGTAGCCGCCGGCGGCCAAGCCGTGCGGCTCGCCGGACTCCCAGAGCGCGCGCCACAGCGCGGCGCCGTACTCCGTCGGGGCGTAGAGCTCCCAGCCCAGCTCGCCGACGAACGTCACGCGCAGCGCGCGCACGGGCACGTCGCCGACCGTGATCTCGCGCATCGACATGTAGGGGAAGTCGAGCGGGTCCGGCGTGAGCGGCGCCAGGACGTCCCGCGCCCGCGGCCCCCACAGCGCGAAGCACGCCCAGCGCGAGGTCGTGTCGGTGATCCGCACGCTGCCGTCGCGCGGCGCGTGGCGCCGGATCCACGCCTGGTCGTGCTGGCCGAACGCGGTGCCGGTGACGATCTGGAACGCGTCCTGCGCGAGCCGCGTGACCGTGAAGTCGCACTCGATCCCGCCGCGCGCGTTGAGCATCTGGGTGTAGGTGATCCTCCCGACGTCGCGCGCGACCTTGTTGTCGCACAACGACTCGAGGAACGCAGCCGCCCCCGGCCCCGCGATCTCGAACTTCGAGAACGAGGACTCGTCGAAGAGCCCGGCGCGCTCGCGGACCGCGCGGTGCTCGGCGCCGATCGCCGGCGACCAGTGCTGGCCGGCCCACCCGCGGGGACGCAGGCCGGGATCGCCGTCGCCCTCGTTCGACGCGTACCAGTTGACCCGCTCCCACCCCGACTTCTCCCCGAACGCCGCGCCGTGCGCCCCGTGCCACGCGTAGTTCGACGACACCTTCAACGGACGCCCCGCCGCGCGCTCCTCGTTCGGGTAGTGGATGTCGTAGTAGGTCTCGTAGACCTCCTTGGTGCGCTTCAAGGTGTAGGCCGGCGAGCGGTACTGCGGGCCGAAGCGGCGGATGTCCATGTGCCACAGGTCGAGCTGCGGCTCGCCGGCGACGATCCACTCGGCCATCACCTTGCCGATCCCGCCCGCGCCGGCCAGCCCGTGCGCGCAGAAGCCGGCCGCGACGAAGAGCCCGTCGACCTCGCTCTCGCCGAGGCAGAACTCGTTG
>JAOPZG010000576.1 GCA_025964215.1 Conexibacter sp. | reverse complement strand
CGCCCCGCAGCTCCCCGCCGTGCCGGCGCCCGTGCTCGCGCGCCTGCTCAGCACGCGCGTCGCCGGCCGCGCGCTGCGCGTCCGCGTCACCTGCCGCCCGCGTCTCTGCACCGGGACGATCGTCCTGCGCGCCGCGAGCGGGCGCGGGACGGTCCGGCTCGGGAGCGTGAAGTACCGCGTCGCGCACGGCGCGCCGCGGACCCTGAAGGTCGCGCTCGGGACGACCGCGCTGCGGGCGATCGCGCGCGCCGGCCGCAAGGGCGCGCTCGTCAGCGTGGAGATCCACGGCACCAAGCAGGCCTGGACCTCCGGCGAGGGCGGGCGCGTGCGCCCGTAGTACCGTCGCGGTCCACGCGACCTGGAGACTCGCCCTGTCCCGCCCGTCCCGCGCGGCCCTGCTGGCCGCGCTGAGCAGCATCGCCATCTTCCCCGCCGCGGCCCGCGCGGCGGCGCCCGTGGTCGTGCTCGACGCGCCGTCGACCGCCGTGACCGGCCAGCCCGTGGCCTTCGACGGCGACGGCACGACCGATCCCGACGGCGACCTCATGAGCTTCGCCTGGACGATCGACGGCCAGCTCCTCGACGTCGAGAGCTCCTGGCTCTCGGTCGCCTTCGCGCATCCCGGGACGCACGTCGTCGCGCTGACGGCGACCGACTCCGGCGGCGCCGCCGCGAGCGCCTCGCAGACGGTCGCGGTGACCGGCGCCGACCGCCTGCCCTCCTCGCTCAAGCCGCTCGGGACCTCGCTCGTGCCGGGCGTGACGACGGCGCCCGAGATCGTCGTCAGCGCTCCGCGGATCCGCCTCCAGCAGCACCGCCTGCGCGTCGTGCTGCGCTGCCGCGGCGCCGCGCGCTGCGCGGGGACGCTGCGGATCATGGCGCTCAAGGGCAAGCACCAGACGCCGTTCCTGCTCACGCAGCGGCGCTTCGACATCGCGTCGGGCCGCCCGCGCGTCATCCACGCGCACCTCGGCCCGCGTGGGCGCGGCCGCCTCGGCCACCGCACGCTCGTGCGGGCGACGGCGTTCCGCGGCAGGGTCCGGACGTCCGCGATCTGGGGCACCATGGCCTATCGGGTGCCCGTCGCGCGGTAGGTTCCGCGGCGTGGAGAGCGTGGACGCAGCGATCGGGAAGATGCGCGCCGAGGGCCTCGGCGACGCCGCGGTGGAGAGCTTCGCGCGCCAGTACGAGCGGCTGCGCGACGGCGAGACCGGGACGCTCGCCGAGTCGGAGATCGACCCCGTCGCCGACCTGCCGGACGCCGAGGAGCTGACCGAGCCCGCGAGCGCGGAGCTGCTCGACCAGGCCGTGGTGATCAAGCTCAACGGCGGCCTCGGCACGTCGATGTGTATGACCAAGGCCAAGTCATTTCTCGAGGTCAAGGACGGCCGCAGCTTCCTGGACCTGATCGCCTAGCAGATCCTGGACCTGCGGGAGCGCAGCGGCGCGCGGCTGCCGTTGATCCTCATGAACTCGTTCGCGACGCAGGCCGACTCCCTCGCGGCGCTGGGGCGCTACGACGACCTGTCGGCGGGCCTGCCGGTCGACTTCGTCCAGAACAAGGTCCCGAAGCTGCGCGCCGAGGACCTCGCGCCGGCCGAGTGGCCCGACGACCCGGCGCTCGAGTGGGCGCCGCCCGGCCACGGCGACCTGTACACCGCGCTCGTGACCTCGGGCATGTTGGAGGCCTTGCTCGACGGCGGCTACCGCTACGCCTTCGTCTCGAACTCCGACAACCTGGGCGCCGTGCTGGACCCGCGGATCCTCGCCTGGCTGGCGAAGCGCGGCGCGCCGTTCCTGATGGAGGTCGCCGACCGCACGTCCTCCGATCGCAAGGGCGGCCACCTGGCGCGGCGGAAGTCCGACGGCGGCCTCGTCCTCCGCGAGATCGCCCAGACGCCGGACGAGGACGTCGACGCGTTCCAGGACACCGCGCGCCACAAGTACTTCAACACCAACACGCTCTGGGTCGACCTCCACGCGCTGCGCGACGTGCTCGCGGGCTCCGGCGTCATCGACCTCCCGATGATCGTCAACCGCAAGACGGTCGACCCGGCCGACACGTCCTCGACGCCGGTCATCCAGCTCGAGACCGCGATGGGCGCGGCCATCGGCGTCTTCGAGGGCGCGGCGGCGCTGCGCGTCCCGCGCTCGCGCTTCGTCCCGGTCAAGACCACCAACGACCTGCTCTCGCTGCGCTCCGACGCCTACGTCATCGGCGAGGGCCGCGCCGTCCACCTCGCGCCCGAGCGCGACGGCGTCCCGCCCTTCGTCGACCTCGACCCCGACCACTACAAGCTGGTCGCCGACTTCGACGCGCGCTTCCCCGCGGGGGCGCCCTCGCTCGTGGCGTGCGAGTCGCTGCGCGTCGTCGGCGACGTGCGCTTCGGCGCCGACGTCGTCGTGCGCGGCGCGGTGAGCGTCGAGGGCGTCGAGGCCGTCGAGGACGGCGCGGTGCTCGAGGGCTAGGCGCTCGGCGCGGCCTTCGCCGCCGCCTCCGCCGCGTCCGCCGCGCGGTCCTCGCGCTGCTGCTGGCGCTCGGACTCGTTGAGCGCGCGGACGAAGAGGTAGGCGAGCGCGATGCCCATGACGATCGACTGCTCGATCGCCATGATCGCGCCGGCCAGCGCCTGGTCGTCGGAGGGATGCAGGCCCCAGACCTGCGGGCGGTGCTCGTAGAAGCTGTAGATGGAGCTCGGCGCGAAGGTCAGGAAGATCCCGAGCAGGCCGACGAAGACCTTGGTCGAGGCCATGTAGGCGACGGGCGCGAGGCCGGTGAGGTGGCGGCCGCGCACGGGGGAGAGCAGGTGCCACCAGTACAGGAGGCCCGCGCTCAGGAAGCACGTGTGCTCGAGGACGTGGATCCCCGAGTGCGACAGCGCCGCGTCGTACATGAAGGGGATGTGCCAGAGCCACATGAAGCCGACGTAGAGCAGGATCGCGAA
The DNA here is from genome assembly GCA_025964215.1 of Conexibacter sp. Taxonomy (GTDB): domain Bacteria; phylum Actinomycetota; class Thermoleophilia; order Solirubrobacterales; family Solirubrobacteraceae; genus Baekduia. The sequence goes on along the minus strand of JAOPZG010000576.1, from coordinate 624 downwards.
GACCGGGTGCGCGACCGGCCCGAGCGCGCGCTCGAGGTCGAGGACCTGGCGCGCGATCGGCCGCAGCAGCACCTTGCTCAGGCCCGCGATCAGCAGGATCGGGACGAAGTCCAGCAGCAGCACGTGCTGGATCATGTGCATGAAGAAGACCTGGTCGGCGAGCGTGTCGACCGGCGAGATCAGCGCGATCGCCAGGCACAGCACCCCGCCGAGCCACGCGAGCAGCTTGGAGAGCTCGGCGCCGCGCGTGCTCCCACTCGCCCGGACCTGTCGCCAGCGCCGGACGTAGCCGGCCGTCAGCACGAGCGCGATGACGATCGGCCCGGGGGCGAGGGAGAACGACGTGTTGGCTGCCGCGGCGAGCACTCGTGCGATTGTGCCACCGGCAGAGCCGTTGCGATGGCGCGTAGATCCGTCACACGTCCCGGCGCATCATCGGGCGCATGCTCGACGCGATCCTCTCCGCCCTGGTCCCCGCGGTCTGCGTCGCCTGCCGCCGCGCCGGCGACCTCGCCCGCGGCGACCCGTTGTGCGGGCCATGTCGGCAGGCGCTGCCGTGGCTCGGCGCTCAGCGCTGCCCGCGCTGCGGGCTGCCCGGGCCGTGTCCGGCGCGCGGCTGCCCGG
>JAOPZG010000568.1 GCA_025964215.1 Conexibacter sp. | reverse complement strand
CCGAGGTCGGCCACCCGGCGGGCGGCGCCGTCGAGCAGCGGCCCGTCGCCGCCGAACACGGCGCGGCGGGTGTCGGCCGTCGCCGCGTGGCAGATGAGGAGGACCCGAAGGCTCACGCCAGGAGGCGCGAGAGGGGTGCTGCGGGGTCGGCCAACGTCAACTACCTCCTCGGGATGATTCGCGTCCCGAAATCAGGGGGGTGAGTGCGATGGCCGGGTGAAGTTCCTGGCTTGCCGGAGTGCTGTTGTTGGACAACAACCTCCGGTCACAGTGGCGCGACCGCGTCGGAATCTCACCGACTTCCCGCACCATCGCTGAACGCGGCGGACAGTACCACGATCTTTTTGGCAAGGTGAGGCGCGTGAGCGAGCGCTATCCGCAGCGGGCCTGGGCCCTTCCCGACGACGCGACCGAGGTGCTGCTGGTGCGCCACGGGGCGTCGCAGGACGCCGTCCCCGGCGAGCCCTTCGAGATGGTCGAGGGCCACGCCGACCCGGCGCTGTCGCCGATCGGCGAGCAGCAGGCGGAGGCGGTCTGCGCGCGGCTCGCGCTCGCGCCGCCGGACGCGCTGTTCGTCACGTCGCTGCGGCGGACGGTGCAGACGGCGGCGCGGCTGGTGGCGGCTGTCGGCGTGGAGCCCGTCGTCATTCCCGAGCTGTCGGAGGTCCACCTCGGCGCGTGGGAGGGCGGCGAGCTGCGCATCCGCACCGCCCACGGCGACCCGCTCGTGAAGACGATCTTCGAGGAGCAGCGCTGGGACGTCATCCCGTGCGACGAGCCGATGGAGGACTTCGAGGCCCGCACCCGCGCCGGCCTCCAGCGCGTCATCGACCACACCGGCCCCGGCCGCGTCGCCGCGGCGTTCGTCCACGGCGGCGTCATCGGCGAGCTCGCCCGCCAGGCGACGGGCGCGCCACGCCTGTCCTTCATCCACGCCGAGAACACCTCGATCTCGCGGATCGTGGCGTTCGCGGACGGGCGCTGGCTGCTGCGCAGCTTCAACGACACGTCGCACCTCTAAGGGGGGCGAACTTCCGGCCGATGGCACCTAGACGTTGCAATGCAACGTCTAGGTGCCATTCGAGCCGTGGTCTCGCGGCAACATGGGGTCATCGCCCGGCGGCAGCTGCTCGCGCTCGGGCTCAGCGCGGGTGGCGTCGATCATTGGGCGCGGAACGGGAGGTTGGTCGCGGTCCGGCGCGGGGTCTATGCGCTCGGCCACGACGAGCTGCGGCGGCAAGGGCATGTCCTCGCCGCGCTGCTCGACGTCGGCGACGACGCGGTGCTGAGCCATCGCAGCGCCGCGCGCCAGTGGGGGCTGCGGCCGTGGAGCGGCGCGTTCGTCGAGGCCTCGATCCCGTCGCAGCGTGGTCGCCGGCGGCAGCGCGACTTGCGCGTGCACCGCGTCGATCTCCAGGATTGGGAGATCGCCGAGGACGACGGGCTCCCGCTCACGACCGTCGCCCGCACGCTCCTCGATCTCGCCGCCGTCGTCCCGGCGCATCAGCTGCGGCGCGCCGTCGAGCGCGCGGAGCAGCTCGAGCTCTACGACCACCGGGAGGTCGTGCGGATCCTCGCGGCGCATCGCGGTCGCCCCGGCGCGCCGGCGCTCACCGCACTGCTCGCCGATCTCGGCGCCCATGGCACGACGACGCGAAGCGATCTCGAGGCGCTCTTCCTCCAGCTCTGCCTCGACCACGCCCTGCCGCGGCCGCAGGTCAACCGCTATGAGAACGGACGCGAGCTGGACTTCCGCTGGCCGGAACGGCGGCTTGCCGTCGAGACCAACGGCTTCTGGGTCCACCGTGCGCGCGACGCCTTCGAGTCCGACCACGAGCGCCGGCTCGCGCTCGAAGCCGCCGGCTGGCGCGTGATCTCGCTGACGTGGCGGCAGGTCACGCGCACACCGGAGGCGGTCGCGCAGCACGTCCGCCGAGCGCTCAGTCCCGCGTGAGCTCGCCGTCAACGCGGCGCCAGATGTTCAGCGGGTTGCCGTCGCGCAGGGCCGGTGGGAGCAGGGATTGCGGCGCATCCTGGTAGACGACGGGGCGTTGGAAGCGGCGGAGGGCGGTCATGCCGACGGAGGTGCCGGAGCCGGCGTCCGAGGCGGTCGGGTAGGGGCCGCCGTGCTGCTGGGCCCAGGAGACGGCGACGCCGGTCGGGACGCCGTTGAAGAGGACGCGGCCGGCGGTGCGGGTGGCGGTGACGAGGAGCTCGGCCAAGTTGGGGTGGTCGCTCGGCTCGGCGTGGATGGTCACGGTGAGCTGGCCGCCGGCGCGGGGCAGCGCGGCGGTCGCCTGGTCGAGCGACGCATACATCAAGACGATCGCGGCGGGCCCGAAGTGCTCCTCCCCCACCGCCTCGATCGCGCCGAGGTCGGTGGCGTGCGCGCGGTAGACGGCAGGCCGCGCGCGGAAGCCGGGATGGCCGTCGGCGTCGGCGGCGGTCAGGCGCTCGACGCCCTCGGAGGCATCGAGTGCCTCGAGACCGCCGCGCAGTCCGGAGAGGATGGACTCCGCGAGCAGCACCTCGGGCTGGCGCGCGCCGAGCGTCGCGGCCAGCGCGGCGGCGAACGCCTCACCGGCGGCCCCTTCCGGCACCAGCACGAGCCCCGGCTTGGTGCAGAGCTGCCCGCCGAAGGTGCCGATCGCGCCGGCCAGCGCGGCGACGATCGCC
>JAOPZG010000559.1 GCA_025964215.1 Conexibacter sp. | reverse complement strand
GCCCGAGACCTTCGGCGCCGCCGAGCACGGCGCGCTCAGCTTCACCGTCGACTTCTGCGTCTTGCCGTTCTGCCCGCCGGCGACGAGCGCCGCCTTCTGCGTGGCGGCGCAGACGTCCGCGCCGTTGGTCACCACCAGGATCCCGTGCTTGCCGCCGGTGAGCTGGAGCCGGAAGCTCGAGACCGCCGCGTCCGGGATCGGCGCGAACGTCGTCACCAGGTGCGCCTTGGCGTCGACCGACGTCGTCGCCCGCAGGTCGAGCGCGATCTCGCCGCGCAGCTGCACCAGCAGCGTCGGCAGCGTCTTGATCAGCCGACCGGTCTTGGGATCCGCGCGGATCCCCTTCACGAAGTACACCTTGCCGGTCAGCGCGTGGTCGAGCAGCGGCGTCTTGGCCGTCGCGGTCCCGATCACCGAGGACTGCGGGCAGTCGCCGCGCAGCCCGTCGCCGAACTCGCACAGCGCCTGCGCGTTGTCGGGGTCCAGCGCGATCGACAGCGGCAGCGTCACCTGGACCTGCTTGATGTTCGCCTGCCCCGACTCCTGCGTGACCGTCGAGTCCACGCCCGGGTGCTTGCCGTCGGTGGTCTGCGTGACGCCCGTCAGCGCGATCGCCGTCTTCGGCGAGAACGCGAGCTTGTCGCAACCGGTCGCCTCGAAGGGCACCGTCGGCGAGGCGGTCAGCGACCCGAGCGACGTCAGCAGGGTCCCGATCTGCAACGGCGCGCAGTTGGTCGGGTTGCGCATCGTGTCCTTGCGGTCGACCGTCACCCGCACGCTGCGCAGCAGCAGCGGGACGCCGTCGAGGATCGTCGGCAGCGGATCGCTGAGCACCCGCACGTGGGCGTCGTTGCGGTCGAGGAGGACCGACGCGCGCACCACCACGAGCCCGAAGTCGAACGGCCCCGCGACCGCGTGGACGACGATCGACAGGCCGTAGGGCCCGCCGCCGTAGGGCTTGGTCAGGTACACGGAGCCGCTGAGCGGATACGGGCTCGGGCCCGCGCCGGCGGCCACGTCGACCGTGCCGATCCGGCTCGCCTCCGGGCACGTGCCCGCCGCGGCGTGGCCGTCGTCGCAGAGCGGGATCCCGGCCGGCTTGGCGAGCAGGCCGGGCGGGAGCGAGGCGTCGATGCGCTGCAGCGCCTGGTCGCCGTCGGGGCGGGTGACCGAGAGCGAGAAGCTCGGCGAGGCGCCGGCGCGCGTGTCGGTGACGCCCGCCGCGAGCGTGGGGCCGAACGCGGTCGCGCGCTCGCAGCCCTGGTCGATCGTGACGTCGTCGGTCGCCGTCGCCGACTGGCCGCCCCACGAGGTGAAGCTGCCGCGGATCGTCGCCTTCCCGCACGCGGGCGGGTTGACGAGCGTCGCGCGGTCGCCGCCGCGCAGCGCGACGCGCACGAGGCTGACCGGCACCTGCGGGTTCTCGGTGAACGACGCGGTGAGCTGGCCCGTGACCGGGTCGGCGACGACATGCCCGACGAGCCGGACCGAGACGCCGTAGCGCGCCGAGTCGGCGACCAGGAACATGCGGTACTCGTCACCGCTGAGCGGATCCCCGCTGAGCGGCTGGCCGAGGTAGACCGTGCCCTTGAGCGTGCCCGCCGGCAGCACCGGCGTCTCGAAGTCGACCGTGCCGATCGCGGACGCCGCCGGACACGTCACGGGGCGCGTCGTGCCCTTGCCGAGCTGCGCGTCGGTGCAGCCCTCGAGGCCGGTCGCGGCCGACGGGTTGATCGTCATCCCGGCCGGCAGCGTGATGTGCGCGTCCTTCAGCGTGGCGGTGTTGGGCTTGTCCTTGCCGTTGGGGTTCTGCGGCAGGCCGACGTCGATCGTCACGCCGGAGGGCGCGCCGGCGACGGGTGTGTCGACCCCGACGCCGACGGTGGGCGCGAACGGCAGGCCCGCGCAGCCGGTGGCGCCGACCGGCGTCTTGGTGGAGTAGGACAAGTACTGGCCGGGAGCCTGATGGGAGTCGACCTGGAGCTTGGTCTCGGCCGGGCCGGTGCAGCCGCTCGGCATCGTGATGAACGTGCCGTCGCCGGCGCGCCCGTTGAAGACCAGCCGCGTCTCGTAGAGCGGGATCGCGTCGGTGATGTCGGAGATCGTGAAGGACTCGTGGTAGTCGGAGTCCCACGCGACGCCGCCGTCGAGGTAGATCTCGCCGCCGACGACCGGGACGCTCATGCCGAAGCGCGCTGGCATGCCCTCGGGCTGGACCATGTTGTAGACCGTGGTCGCGATCGGCGCCTTGACCGCGGCCGAGACCGTCGTGATGTAGTTGGTGCCGACGGCGGTGTTCGCCGGGCACGCCTGCGCCTCGAGCTGGGCGGTCGTGCACTTCGGCGTGGCCTCGGGGTTGACGCTCAGGCCGACGGGCAGGTCGACGTGGACGTCCTTGACGTTGCCGTCCGGGCTCGAGAGCAGGCCCGTCGTGGTGAAGGCGAAGTCGGTGATGCCCCACTGCGGGTGGCCGGCGGCCTGGGTGTACCAGGAGTCCGGCGTCGA
>JAOPZG010000483.1 GCA_025964215.1 Conexibacter sp. | reverse complement strand
GAGATCGACCTCCAGGCGATGACCGAGGAGTACCTCACCTACGGCCACCGCCTCGAGCAGCACATCGCCGACACGTCCGCCCTCGCGTGGCGCGCGCTCGACGAGAACAAGCACATCCTCTTCGAGGGCGCCCAGGGCGCGCTGCTGGACATCGACCACGGCACGTATCCGTTCGTGACCTCCTCGAACCCGGTGGCAGGCGCGGCCGCGGTCGGCGCCGGCGTCGGCCCGCGCGACATCGCCGAGGTCTGGGGCGTCACCAAGGCGTACGCCACGCGCGTCGGCGCGGGCCCGTTCCCGTCCGAGCTGCACGACGAGACCGGCGAGGAGATCCGCCAGAAGGGCGGCGAGTTCGGCACGACCACCGGCCGCGCCCGGCGCACCGGCTGGCTCGACGTCGTCGCGCTGCGCTACGCCGCGCGCCTGAACTCGCTGAGCGCGCTCGCCGTCACGAAGCTCGACGTGCTGTCGGGCTTCGACACGCTGAAGGTCTGCACCCAGTACCGCGGCACGCGCGACGAGGACTTCATCACCGACACGTTCCCCTACCACCAGTCGGTGCTCCACCACGCCGAGGGCGTCTACACCGAGCTGCCCGGCTGGAGCGAGGACCTCTCCGACATCCGCGTCTACGAGGACCTCCCGCAGAACGCGCGCGACTACCTCGCCTACCTCGAGGAGGCGGTCGGCGTGCCGGTCGTGCTCGTCGGCGTCGGCCCGGGCCGCGAGCAGATCATCTGGACCGAGGCGGCCAAGGAGTCGGCGCTCGCCGCCGACGCCATGCGCGCCACCTCGAAAGCCGCGTAGCTAGCGCCAGTTCTCCACGAGCTCGGCGTCGGTCACCTGGCGCACGACGCGCGCCGGGACGCCCATCACGAGCGCGCGCGGCGGGACGTCGTTGGTGACGACGGCGCCCGCGGCGACGAACGCCTCCTCGCCGATCTCCACGCCCGGCACGAGCGTCGAGCCGCCGCCGATCCGGCACGCGCGGCGCAGCGTCGGGCCGCGCAGCGGCTCGCCCTTCGGGTGGCGGCCCATGGCATCGTCGTTGGTCATGATCGCGCCGGGGCCGACGAAGACGTCGTCCTCGATCAGCATGTAGGCCGTGACGTAGACGCGCGACTGGATCCGGACGCGGTCGCCGACGATCGTGTCGTTGTCGACCGTCGAGCCCTGGCCGACGATCGAGCCCGCGCCGATCCGGGAGCGCTCGCGGACGTACGCCTGGTCGCCGATGATCGCTCGCTCGCCGATCTCGGCGCCCGCCAGCAGGATCGCACCGGCGCAGATCCGGGCGCCCGCGCCGATCCGCAGCGGCGGCGGCTCCTCGCGCGAGGCGGTGGACGTCGGCCCGAGCACGACGGGCTTGCCGAGGATCGCGCCGTCCTGGACGCTGACGCCGTCCCCGAGCACGACGCCGGCGTGGACGACGACGTTCGTCCCGAACGTGACGCCGGCCCCGATCTGGGCGTCGGGATGCAGGAAGAGCCCTGGAGCGTCGGTCGCGGCCATGGCGGATACCCTAGTCGCGCCGTGGGCAGCCATGAACCCCTGCGCGGCGCGGTGCTCGGCCTCGGGATGATGGGCCGCCACCACGCCCGCATCCTCCAGTCCAACCCCGCCATGCGCTTCGCGGGCGCCGTCGACCCCGGCGGGGATCGCTTCCGCGCCGTCGGCGAGGCCGCGCGCGTCTTCGCGACGGTCGACGCGCTGCTCGCCGCGCCCGACGGGCCGCCGGACTTCGCGGTCGTCGCGGTCCCGACCGAGGAGCACCTGACCGCCGTCCGCGCGCTGGCCGGCGCCGGCGTCCACGTGCTCGTCGAGAAGCCGCTGGCCGCGACCGCCGAGGACGCGCGCTCGCTCATCGACGTCGTCCGCGCCGCAGGCGTGCACGGCGCGGTCGGCCACGTCGAGCGCTGCAACCCGGCGCTGCGCGCGCTCCGGGCCAAGCTCGGCGAGCTGGGCGACATCTTCCTGGTGGCGACCGAGCGGGTCGGCCCGTTCCCGGACCGCGTCCGCGACGTCGGCGTGGTCAAGGACCTCGCGACGCACGACCTCGACCTCGTGCGCTGGCTCGGCGCGGCGCCGATCCAGCGGCTCGCGGCCGAGACCCAGCACCGCATGAAGCGCGACCACGAGGACCTGGTGCTGGTCACCGGCCGGCTGGAGAACGAGCGTGCGTTCAACTGCATGGTCGACTGGCTGACGCCCACGAAGGTCCGCCGCACGCGCGTGCTCGGCGAGGGCGGGATGCTCGTCGCCGACACCCTGCGCGCCGACCTGTCGTTCTACAAGAACGCCGACGTGCCGACGCAGGGCTGGCCGGCGATGCAGGCGCTGCGCGGCGTCGCCGAGGGCGACATGGTGCGCTTCGCGCTCGAGCGCCACGAGCCGCTCGCCGTCGAGCTGGAGGAGTTCTGCGCGCTGCTGCGCGGCGAGGACGGCGCGGCGGTGGTCACGCTCGAGGAGGGGCTGGAGACCGTGGCGGTCGCCGAGGCCGTCCTGGTCAGCGCCGCGGCGGGCGAGACGGTCGCGCTCGCGGCGGGAAGTCCATCATCTTGAAGGTCGTCGTCATCGCGCTGGGGAAGGTCGGGCTGCCGCTCGCGGCGCGGATCGCGCTGGCGGGGCACGAGGTCGTGGGCGCGGACGTGGACCCGCGGGTGGTCTCGGCGGTCAACGCGGGCGAGGCGCCGTTCCCCAACGAGGCGGGGCTACCGGAGGCGCTCGCCGCGACCGTCGCCGACGGGCGCCTGCGCGCGGTGGCCGACACCGCCGCGG
>JAOPZG010000476.1 GCA_025964215.1 Conexibacter sp. | reverse complement strand
CCAGCCGCCGACCGGCAGGACGCGCCCGGGCGCCGGGCGGGCCCAGGCGGCGCTGGCGATCGCCAGCAGCGCGAGGCTCCAGCAGACGTTCACGCTCGAGGTGGCGGCGCCGTGCCCGGCGGCCAGGCCGACGACGCGCAGCGTGTCGGAGGCGAGCATGAGGACCAGGCCGGCCGCGAGCACGAGCCCCTGCGGCGAGGGCCGGCCGATCATCAGCAGCGTGCCGAAGAGGATCCCGAGCAGCGCGAGGTCGGCCGCTGGGTAAGCGACGTTCACCGCGAGCGTCGTGTCGCTCAGGCCGCTGATGTCGCCGAGGAAGAGCGCGCTGACGTAGGTCGCCGAGGCGAGGCCGATGAGCAGGCCGTCGAGCCAGAACGAGCGATGCGCGCCGCCGAGGTAGTGGCGCGAGATGACCACGAGCGCCGCGTACCACGGCGGGTAGGCCAGCAGCCAGAAGACGTCCTGGGCGCCGGCGTGGTCGAGGTGGCCGCCGCCGATCGCCGAGACGATCCCGCCGAGCAGGGTCGCGGCGAGGCCGGCCGTGAGCAGGATCCACATCGTCCGGTCGCCGGTCGACCAGAGCAGCCGCGTCGCGGCGAGCCCGGCGGCCACGAGCGCGGTGGCGAGCGGCAGGACGATCGTGCCGACCTTCGGGGAGGAGAGCGGCACGCCGGAGAGGACCACGAGATCGGCGAGGCCGAGCGCGATCGCGGCGCCGGTCAGGAAGTTCAGCACACGGGCGTTGCGGCCCGTGAGCCGTGTGGACAGCAATGGTGCTCGCGTAGCCGTCATCCAAGCTCGATCCCCTTGTGAGACGCGAAGGAACACGCGTCCTCTTCACGTCATCGGACGGTGAGCGTCGTTCTGCAAGCGCTTTCGTGCCAGGACGGACACCGGCGCCGCGCGCAGCGTCGCCTTCGCCGCGCGCCGTCGTTCCAGAGGACATGACCCGCTCCCCGAAGCCCCAGCTCCTCGCCGCCGCGGTGGCGAGCCTCACGCTCGCGGTTCCCGCGGCCGCGCACGCCGCCGACGCCTTCGTCGGCGTCACCGGCGGCGACCAGCTCGTCCACTTCACCTCCGACACGATCCCCGGCCTGTCGGCGGGCGCGTCGATCGACGGCCTGCCCGGCGGCGAGCACCTCGTCGCGCTGGATCGCGGGGTGGGTGGGACCGGGTCGGAGCTGATCGCCCTCGGCCGCTCCGGCACGCTCTACGGCCTCGACGCCGCGCACCACAAGGTGACGCGCACGGCCGGCGGCTTCGGGATCCCGATCCTCCCCGGCGCGCCCGCGTCGCTGAGCGTCGCGCCCGACGGCAAGAGCGCCCGCGTGATCGCGTCGGGCCACGACCGCACGGTCGACCTGACCAGCGGCGCCATCACCGCCGACGCGCCCGCCGCGGCGAACGTCGTCGTGGACGCCGGCGCCGACGGCGTCCTGCGCGGGATCGACCCGGCCTCCAACACCGTCGTCTCGCTCGACGGCGCCGGCGAGCACGCGCTCGCGCCGCTCGCGCTCACCACCTACGCGCCCGACGCGGTGACCACGGCGGCCGACGGCGCGCTGTGGATCTCCACGTCGCTCGCGCCGCGCGCGCACGGCCAGCCGCAGTCGCGCCTGCTGCGCTACGACCCGAAGACCGGCCAGCTGCGCTCGCAGAACAGCTTCCTCTTCCAGCAGCTCGACGCCATCGCCGCCACCGGCACGGCGCCGGACGACACGCAGGCGCCGAAGGTCTCGGTCCACATCCCCAAGCAGACGCTCAGGGACGCCCTCAAGCACCGCGGCTACATCGCGGAGATCACGACCAGCGAGCCCGGCCAGACCGTCATGTCCGCGCGCGTCGGCTCCAGCTACCGCGCCTTCGGCTTCTCGACCGCGATCCACGGCGGGACGATCCGCGTCCTGGCCTCCTCGAAGCTGTCCCGGATCCGCGCGACCGCCGGCCACCGCGTGCGGCTGCACATCGCGGTCCACGACTGGGCCGGCAACACGAAGGTCCTCGACCGCTACTTCACGCTCGCGCGCCACTAGGATCCGAGGGGTATGTCCGGACATTCCATGTGGGCCTCGATCAAGCACAAGAAGGGGATCGTCGACTCCAAGCGCGGCAAGCTCTTCACCAAGCTCGCGCGGGCGGTCACCGTCGCGGCCAAGGAGGGCGGCGGCGACATCGAGGGCAACCCCTCGCTCGCGCTGGCCGTGCAGAAGGCCCGCGACGCCTCGATGCCCAAGGACAACATCGAGCGCGCGATCGCCAAGGGCACCGGCGCGGGCGCCGACGCGGCCACCCTCGAGACGATGCTCTACGAGGGCTACGGGCCCGGCGGCGTCGCGCTGCTCATCGAGGCGGTGACCGACAACCGCAACCGCACGGGCGCCGACGTGCGCCACGCGCTGAGCAAGGCCAACGGCGCGCTCGGCGAGCCCGGCTCCGTGGCCTACAACTTCGACAAGAAGGGCGTCATCGTCGTCGACGGCGAGCGCTACTCCGAGGACGACCTGCTGGTCGCCATCGACGCCGGCGCCGAGGACATCGCCCGCGAGGACGGCGAGCCGTGGGAGATCGTCACCGAGCCGTCCGACCTGACCGCGGTCCGCGCCGCGCTCGACGAGGCCGGGATCGAGATCGAGAACGCCGAGGTCACGCAGCGCCCCAAGGTGCTCGTGCCGGTCGACGAGGACACGGCCGCGAAGCTGCTCCGGCTGATCGACGCGCTGGAGGACAACGACGACGTGGACGCGGTCCACGCGAACTTCGACGTCGACGCCGAGGTCCTCGAGCGCCTGATGTCCGCCTCGTAGGGGAAGTCCCCCGTGTTGCCCGCGGTGCTCCGCGAGGAGCGCCAGTTCCGCCTGCTGTTCCTCGGCCAGGCGCTCTCGGTCGTCGGGGACCGGATCACGGGCGTCGTGCTGCCGTTCGCCGTGCTGTCGATCGGCGGCTCGGTGACCGACGTCGGCCTCGTCGCCGCCGCGGGCTTCCTGCCGTTCATCCTGCTGGGGCTGATCGGCGGCGTGCTGGCCGATCGTCTCGAGCGCCGGCGGATCCTCATCGCCTCGGACGCCGTGCGGCTCGCGACGCAGGCCACGGCGGGGATCCTGCTCGTCTCCGGCCATGCGGAGGTCTGGCACCTCGCGGCGCTGACCGCGCTCTTCGGCGCGGCCGACTCGTTCTTCTCGCCGGCCTTCGGGGGCCTGCTGCCGCAGACGATCGCCGAGCCGCACCACCTCCAGTCGGCCAACGCGCTGCGCGGGATGTCCTACTCCACGGGGTCGATCGTCGGGCCGGTGCTCGGCGGCCTGCTCGTCGCGGCGATGGGCGAGGGCGGGGCGCTGCTCGTGGACGCGGGAACGTTCGGCGTCTCGGTCGCGTGCCTGCTGTTCCTGCGCCCGCGGGTGGTGGAGCGCGGCGACCCGGAGCCGTTCGCCTCCGACCTGCGCGGCGGCTGGCGCGAGGTGCGCTCGCGCCGCTGGGTCTGGACGTTCCTGCTGGCGGTGGTCACCTACCACGTGATCGTCCTGCCCTCGATCTTCGTGCTCGGGCCGGTGCTGATGCGCGACGAGCTCGACGGCGCGACGTCGTGGGCGATCATCGTCACGGCCTTCGGCCTGGGCTCGCTCGTCGCCGACCTCCTGTTGTTGAAGTGGCGCCCGCGCTTCGCGCTGCGCGCCGCGGCCTGCGGCCTCGCGCTCGCCTCCTGCCAGGCGGTGATCATCGGCAGCGGCCTGCCGATCCTCGCGATCGCCGCCGTCGAGCTCCTCGCCGCGGTCGGCGTCTCGATCTTCTTCACGCTCTGGGAGACCTCGCTGCAGGAGCACATCCCGGAGGCGTCGATCTCGCGCGTGACGAGCTACGACTACGCCGCGAGCGCGGGGATGATCCCGCCCGGCGCGGTCGTGGCGGGACCGGTGAGCGCGGCGCTCGGGATCCACGCGACGCTCGCCGCGATGAGCGCCTGCGGGATCCTCGCCGCCGCGCTCTGCCTCGCGACGCCGGCGATCAGGAACCTGCCGCGAGGGGCCGTGCGCGATACAGCGGCACCGGGTCCGGCAGGCCCTTGATCCGGCGCGCGTGCGCCGAGGACCACTGGAACTCGTCGATCGAGGCGTCGCGCACCTCGCGCGTGGCGAGGACGCTGCCGGCGCGGGCGATCGTCGTGACGCGGCTGGCGAGGTTGACGGCGCGGCCGAAGACGTCGCCGCCGCGCATGACGGTCGGGCCGTAGGCGACGCCGACGCGGATCTGCGGGAACGTGCCGTCGGCGGCCTGGGCGTCGCTGGCGCTCACCAACGCGAGCGAGGCGCGCACGAGCGCGTCGGGCTCGGTGGCGGTCAGCAGGACCGCGTCGCCGATCGTCTTGACGAGCCGGACCGGCTCCTCGATCACCTCGCGGGCCGTCGAGAAGAGGCGCTCGGCGACCGCGCCGAGGTCCTCGGGGGCGATCTCCTCGCCGAGGCGCGTGAAGCCGACGAGGTCGGCGAAGGCGACCGCCTGGTCGCGCGCGCCGGGCAGGCGGCCGGTGGCGCGCTCGGTCTGGCCGACCATCTCGCTCTGCACCATGTTGCGCAGGTGCTGGCTGAGCATCTGGAGGATCATCGGGCCGACGAGCGGCATGATCGCGTGGACCGAGGCGGCGTAGCGCTGCGCGAGCTCGAGCTCGGTCGTGCCCGGCTCGAGGACCGTCTCGAGCATCAGCGCGCGCATCGCCTCGGACGCGGTCGAGAGCGAGCGGCCGAGGATGCGCGTCGTCGCGACCATCTGCTCCTCGGTCAGGCCGAGGTCGGTGAAGGCGCGCGAGGTCCGGGCGCTGGCGAGGTCGACGTCGGTCAGCTCGACGGCGTCCTCGGCGGGCAGCGGGAGGCCGTGGGCGCGGCGCAGCTTCGCCAGCAGCTCGGGGTCCGCGCCGGTCTTCTCGGCGACCTCGTAGGACGTGTACTTGGGCTCGCCGCCGACCTCGCGCTCGGCGGCGAGGAAGATCAGCAGCCCGCGGCGATGGGCGCGGCGCAGCTCGTCGTCGGAGAACCCCTCGGCGACGAGCCAGTCCAGCAGCGCCTGGCGCTCGTCCAGCGCCGGGCCCGTCAGGCCATCGAAGAACCCCTCCTGCACGAAGTCCACGGCGCGCAGCCTACGCTCTGGGCGTGTCCGCAGAACGTCCCGTCCCGCGCCGCCGCCTGAGCGCGGCCGAGCGCCGCCGCCGGATCCTCGCCGCGGCGCAGGAGGTCTTCGCCCAGCGCGGCTACCACGGCTCCTCGCTCGACGACATCGCCAAGGCGTCCGGCACGTCCAAGGCGCTGATCTACGAGCACTTCGACTCCAAGCGGGCGCTGCACGAGACGCTGATCACCGAGCACGCGGGCGCGCTCTTCGACCGCTTCCAGGCCAACGCCGCGGTCGGGGCGACGGGGGAGGAGCGCTTGCGCAGCGGGGTCGACGCGTTCTTCGGCTGGGTCGAGGAGCGCCACGAGGCCTGGCGCGCGCTCTTCCGCGACGCGGCCGACCCCGAGCTGGCGCCCGTCATCGACCGCCTCCAGGCCCAGGCCACCGCCGCGATCGTCGCCCTCGTCCCACCCGCCGACGCCGGGGACGACCCGCGCGCGATCGAGATGTACGCCCAGCTCACCTCGGGCGCCTGCCAGGCCCTGGCGAACTGGTGGGGCGAGCACCCGGAGGTGCCGCGGGCGGAGCTGGTGGACCGCGTGATCGCCTTCTGCTGGGAGGGGATGAAGCCGCGGCCGAGCTAGGCGGCGGTCGCGCGGGGCAGCGGCTGCGGCTGCTGGCCGCGCGCCGCGTAGTCGACCGGCGTGCGGTCGACGAGGTAGCCGAGCAGCGCGTCGACGACGCGCGGGTCGAACTGGGTGCCGGCGCCGGCGGCCAGCTGCGCGACGGCCTCGTCGTGGCTCAAGGGGCCGCGGTAGGGGCGCTCGGAGGTCATCGCCTCGTAGGCGTCGCAGGCCAGGACGATCCGGCTGCCGAGCGGGATCTCGTCGCCGCGCAGCGCGTCCGGGTAGCCGCCGCCGTCGAAGTGCTCGTGGCCGTGGCGGACCATCCGCGCGACGGGGCCGAGGCCCGGCACGGCGCGCAGGATCCGCTCGCCGACGATCGTGTGCTCGCGCATGACGGCCCACTCCTCGTCGTTCAGCGGGCCGGGCTTGCCGAGGATCGAGTCCGGGACGGCGACCTTGCCGATGTCGTGCAGCAGCGCGGCGGCGGCGATGCGCTCGACGTCCTCGCCATCCAGGCCGAGGCGGCGGGCGACGGCGCCGGCCAGCGCGACGACCTGCTCGGCGTGCTCGCCGGTCCCGCGGTCGCGCTCGGCGAGGGCCAGCGCCAGGGCGCCGATCGCGCC
>JAOPZG010000101.1 GCA_025964215.1 Conexibacter sp. | reverse complement strand
ACGCGCCGCTGCGCGCCTTCCTGGCCCAGCCGCTGGCCGACGAGCTGACCCGCGCGACCGCGCTGCGCTTCGGCGCGCTGCTGCACGACGCGGCCAAGCCGGAGACCCAGGCCTTCCACGAGGACGGCAGCGTCCTCGGCTTCCCGGGCCACGCCGACCTCGGCGCCGAGCGCTCGCGCGCGGCGCTCACGCGACTCAAAGCCTCCGAGAAGCTCCGCGCGCACGTCGCGCTGCTCGCCCGCCACCACCTCGGCCTCGGCTACCTGGTGCACAAGACGCCGCTCGACCGCCGGACGATCCACCAGTACCTCGTCCGCACGAGCCCGGTCGAGGTCGACGTCTCGCTGCTCTCGATCGCCGACCGCCTCGCGACCCGCGGCCGCAAGGCGCAGGAGGCGATCGCCAAGCACCTCGACGTCGCGCGCACCGTCCTGCCCGCGGCGCTGGCCTTCGCCGACTGGACCGCGCAGCCGCCGCTGATCCGCGGCGACGAGCTCGCCGACGCCCTCGAGATCCGCCGCGGCCCCCGCCTCGGCGAGCTGCTGGCGACCATCGACGAGGCCCGCTACGCCGGCGAGATCGCGACGCCCTCCGGCGCGATCGCGCTGGCGCGGGGGCTGGTGGAGGTCGACGCCGACCGCTGAGCGGCTACGGCCCGTCGCCCCCCGTGCGCCCGATCGTCCCCATGACGACCTCGACGCACCGCGCCACCGAGCCGTAGTCCACGTTCTCCGCGGTGTCCGTCGGCCAGTGGTAGTTCGCCGGCACGAGGTGCTCGGTGACCGAGCCGAGCGTGGCGACCTGGTAGCCGCGGCGCAGCGAGACGAGGCCGTCGGTGGCGAAGGTGAAGCGGATCCCGCGGCGGAGGTGGACGCCGGCGTCGCGGGCCGCGGCGGCGACGCGCTCCTTCTGGCGCGAGGGGTACTCGTACATGCGCAGGAAGCCCTCGCCCTCGATCAGCACGAGCTCGGGCGAGCCGACCGTGTCGAGGCAGAGGAAGGACGTGCGCGCGACGTCGAGCTCGCCGAAGTGGCGGCGCGCGAACGCGAGCATGCCCTCCTGGTTGGCCTCCTCGGCGCCGGCCGACAGGAGGATCACGCGGACGCCGGCCGGGGGCGGCGCGTCCTGCAACCGCCGCGCGACCTCGAGCAGGACCGCGACGCCGGACAAGTTGTCGTTGGCGCCCGGCACGACCGGCTGGCGGATCATGTGCGCCATGAGCGTTGCGGTCCCGGCGGCGAACACGGTCCCGACCGCGGCCGTGCGCCGTCCACCGGTGAGCGCGCTCACCGCAACCGCGGCGGACGCGCCCCAGACGACGCCCATCAGCGGCGGCCAGCGGTCGGTCCGCTCCATCACCGACGGCAGCTTCTCGACCATGAAGCGCGCGACCGACTCGTCGAAGATGAACGACGTCCGCGCCGCGTCGTGGTGCGCGTGCACGACGAGCGTGCGCTCGGCGTCCTCCGGGCCGACTGAAGCGACCACGTTGGTGGTCTGCTGGCGCTTGAGCACGCGCCGCAGCGCGCGGCGCCGGCCGCCGGTGAGGTCCTGCCAGATCCCGGCCGCGGCGAGAGCTCCCGCGACGCCGCCGAGGCGCCGATGGCCCGTCAGCACCGCGACCCCGCCGGCGGCGGCGAGCGCGCTGAAGATCCCCAGCGGCGTGAAGTACGTCCCGTGCACGAGCTCGTCCTCGACGGCCACGCGCGCGCCCGCGGCGGCGAAGCGCTCGGCGATCCACGCCGCGGCCTCCGCCTCGCCGGGCGAGCAGGGAAGGCGGTCGTAGGCGGCCAGCGCCGCCACGTCGGCGTGCAGGGCCTCCTCCGTCGGGGTGGTCGCCGCGCCGGACATTCGCCACGGAGCGTACCGGCGGACCGCCTCGGGAAGCTGACCCGAACCTGAACGCACCGGCGCGAAGGATAAGGTGCCGCCATGTCCGCGACCGACCCCGACTGCCTGTTCTGCAAGATCGTCGCCGGCGAGATCCCCGCCACGATCGTCGCGTCGGACGAGCGCACGGTCTCGTTCATGGACATCAACCCGGCGACGCGCGGGCACGCCCTGGTCGTGCCCCGCGCCCACGCTCGCGACCTGCTGGAGATCGCGCCCGAGGACCTCGCGGCCGTCGCGCTCGCCGGCCAGCGCCTCGCGCGCACCGCGCACGCGACGCTCGAGGCCGACGGGATCAACCTCATCAACAGCTGCGGCGCCGACGCATGGCAGACCGTCTTCCACTTCCACCTGCACGTCATCCCGCGCTACGAGGGCGACCCTCTGCGCCTGCCCTGGACCCCCGGACCCGGCGACATGGACAGCATCCGTGCGACCGGCGAGCAGCTGAAGGAGCACTACTCGTGAGCGACGTCGTCCGCCTGGAGCACGATGGCCCGCTGGCCGTCATGACCTTCGACAGCCCGCCGCTGAACCTCTTCGACGACGCGGTCTTCAGCGGCTTCAAGGACGCCGTCGCGACGCTCGCCGCCGACCCGCCGCGCGGCCTGCTGATCCGCGCCGAGGGCAAGGTCGTCTCCGGCGGCGTCGACGTCGGCAAGGTCTTCGACGGCATGTCCGTCGAGGTCGGCGGCGCGCTGTGGGACGAGTATCTCGCGGTCATCCACCAGCTCGAGGACCTGCCGTGCCCGGTGGTCTTCGCCGCCCACGGCCTCTGCCTCACGGCGGCGTTCGAGATCGCCTTGGCGTGCGACATCCTGCTCGCCAGCGAGCGCGCGAAGTTCGGGCTGGTCGAGATCGTCGTCGGGCTCACGCCGTCGATGGGCGGCCCGCAGCGGCTCGCCGAGCGCGCCGGGCCCGCCCGCGCCAAGGAGCTCATCTACACCGGCGAGCTCTTCGACGCCGCGACGCTCGAGCGCTGGAACGTCGTCAACCGCGTCTACGCGCACGAGGGCTTCGACGACGCGGCGCGCGCGTTCGCGCTGAAGATTGCCAACGGGCCGACGAAGGCGCACGCGGCGACGCGGGCGATCGTCCGGGCCCAGAAGGAGGGCGGCGCCCGCGCGGCCGACGCCATCGTCGGCGAGGTGAGCGGCGCGCTCTTCGCCACCGAGGACCTCCAGAACGCCGTCAAGTCCTTCCTCGCCGTCGGGCCCGGCTAGGCCACCTACGAGGGGCGCTGAGCGTTGCGCCGCGCGACGACCACGCTGGCGGTGCTCGGCCTGCTGGGCGCGGGCGGGGCGGCGGCGGTGACGGCGATCGCGCTGGCCGCCGACACCGCGACGTCGCAGACCGCCACCGACCCGAAGGGCGACGTGCGCAGCCCGCTGGACCTCACGCGCATCAGCGTCGCCCGCGGCTTCGACGGCCGCCTGCGCGCGTCGCTGACCGTCGCCGCGGCGTGGAAGGACGCCGACCTGCTGAGCGAGACGGGGCCGCCCGGCTCGCTCTGCCTGAAGGCCTGGACGACGACCGCGCCGCCGGACACGACGCCGGACTACCTGATCTGCGCGACCGCGGACGCCGACGGGAACCTGCGCGGGTCGGTGCTCAAGCAGCGCGCGAACAAGCTGCCGGAGCGGACCTCCAGCGCCGAGGTCTCGCGGCCGACCACGCGCACCGTGACGCTGCGTTTCTCCCAGACGGCGATCGGCAAGCCCGCGACGCTGTACGTGGCGGGCGAGACGACCCGTGCCGGCTGCCCGCGCGGGAGCTGCATCGACCTCGCGCCCGACGCGCCGAAGACGCTCAAGCTGACGCTGCGCAAGGCGACGACGTAGGGCCGCCGCCTACGCGGTCGTCGTCGTCGCTGCGCGTGCTGCCGCAGCGCGTCCCTGCACGTGCTCGACCGCCCACGCGAGCAGGCCGACGACCGCGAGCCCGATCCCGAGCGCGCTGACCGCGCCCCAGCCGCCGCTGCTCCACGCCCACGAGGCGCCGGCGCTGCCGAGCGCGCCGAAGAGGAAGTTGCACGACATGTAGGCCGTGGTCAGGCGGCTGCGCGCCTCGTCGCTGAGCCCGTAGATCGCGCTCTGGTTGAGGATGTGCTGGCCCTGGATCCCGAGGTCGAGCACGACGGTCCCGGCGATGAGCGCGGCCAGCGACGACGTCCCCAGCGCGAGCAGCCCCCACGAGAGCGCGATCGCCACCAGGAAGATCCCGGTCGCCGCGTGCGAGCGGCCGCGGTCGGCGAGCCTGCCCGCGCCCTGCGCGGCGCCCGCGCCGACGAGGCCCGCGAGCCCGAAGAGGCCGATCGTCCCCTCGCCGTAGTGGTAGGGCGCGCCGGAGAGCAGGAACGCGATCGCGGTCCAGAGGATGCTGAAGCTCGCCATCCCGAGTGCGCCGTAGACCATCCGCCGCCGCAGCAGCGGCTCGTCGCGCACGAGCGCGCCGACCGAGCGCAGCAGCACGCGATACGGGAGGTCGGTCGCCGGCGGCGTCGGCGGCAGCGCCCGGGCCAGGACGGCCGAGAGCGTGACCATCAGCACCGCGCCGATCACGTAGACCAGCCGCCAGCCCCCGAGCTCGGCGATCAGGCCGGCGGCGGTCCGGGCCAGCAGGATCCCCAGCAGCAGGCCGCTCATGACGTCGCCGACGACCTTGCCGCGCTCGTGCTCGGGCGCGAGCGTCCCGGCGAGCGGGACGAGCACCTGGGCGACGACGGAGGTCACGCCGACGACCGCGATCGCCGCGGCGAGCACCGCGAACGACGGCGCCGCGGCGGCGAGGCCGAGCCCCAGCGCGGTTACCAGCAGCATCCGGGAGACCATCCGCCGGCGGTCCAGCAGGTCGCCGAGCGGGACCAGGAAGACGAGCCCCGCGGCGTAGCCGACCTGCGAGGAGGTGACCAGGAGGCCGGCCGCGCCCGAGCTCACGCCGAGGTCGCGCGCGATCACGTCCAGCAGCGGCTGGGCGTAGTAGAGGTTGGCGACCGAGGCGCCGCAGGCGACGGCGAGCAGGAGGACCAGGCGGCGGGAGATGACCCCAGCCTAGGAGCCGTCGCGGCGCCTCCGGACCCTGAGCGTGAACGGGGCCGCCCGCAACTTCGCCGCCGCGTCGTGTTGAATGGCCGTGATGCCTCGTTTCCGTACCTTGCTGCTGGCCGTGGTGGCCGCCGGCCTCGCCCTTCCCGCGGTCGCCCCGGCGATGCTCGACCCCGTCCCGGCCGTCGATCCCGGCGACGCCGTCCCGAGCTGCCCGGACAAGCCCTGCTACGCCCTCGGGCGGACCACGGGCTACCAGGCCAAGGTCGGCACCAACCGCGGGCTCTACACCGTCCAGAAGGACGGCGTGCTCGTCTCGTGGACGATCAAGCTCTCCAAGCCGAGCGACAAGCAGGTCGACTTCTTCGACAAGTCGCTGGGCGGCGAGTCGCAGGCGGCGATCTCGGTCCTGCGCATGGGCACGAAACTCCACGCGCGCCTGGTCGCCCAGGGCGAGGTCCAGAAGCTCACGCCGTACTTCGGCCAGACCGTCGAGTTCGCGCTCCAGAAGACGATCCCGGTCAAGAAGGGCTGGGTCCTCGGGCTCACGGTCCCGACCTGGGCGCCCGCGCTCGCCGCGGGCCTCGGCGGCGACACCTCCTGGCGCGCCAGCCGCGCCAAGGGCACCTGCGACGACAGCCAGGCCCAGACCGCGCAGGCCGTCAACCAGATCGGCCGCTACTACTGCCTCTACCGCACCGCGCGCATCATGTACTCGGCGCGGATCATCTCGACGCCGTAGCGGTCGCTTCAGGGCCAATCGGCTCTGGCATGTCCCGGAGACGAGGTCGAGAGTCCGCCGTGCATGGCACTCTCGCCCGTCGCCGAGCGGCGCCTCCTGACCTACCTGCCGCCGCTGCTCGTGGCGGCGCTGCTGATCCCGTTCGCCCTGCGCCAGAACGCGTGGTACGAGTGGGAGAACGCGTACTGGTACCTCCAGCGCCAGGCCGAGCACGTCTCCGCGCACGGGACGCCGACGTTCTTCCTGCACACCAAGGACGGCAGCTTCTACCCGTTCTTCCTGTTCTACGGCGGGTTCACGCTGAGCCTGCTCGCCTACCCGGCGGCGCTCCTCGGGGCGTGGCCGGTCTTCCTCGCGAGCATGGTCGCGGCCGTCGTCGGCGGCTACCTGGGGGTCTGGTGGACGGCGCGGCTGCTCGGGCTCTCGCACCGGCTCGCGCTCCTGCCGGCGCTGCTCTACGTGACGACGCCGTACGTGCTGAGCGACGCGTACGGGCGCGGCGCGTGGGCCGAGCTCGTGGGCGTCAACGCGGTGCCGGTGATGCTCGCGGGGTGGGTGGCGATCCTGCA
>JAOPZG010000413.1 GCA_025964215.1 Conexibacter sp. | reverse complement strand
GGCGCGCACCTCGGCGCGCGGCTGCTCGTCCACGCCGACGGCACGCGCGAGGGCGGCCTCGGCGATCCGGCGCTCGACGCCGAGGCCGCGACGCACGCCGAGGCGCTGCTGTGGGCGGAGCGCTCCGAGCTCCACGGCGACCTCTTCGTGGACGTGACCTTCCCGCCGCCGCGGCTGCTGATCTTCGGCGCGGTCGAGTACGCGAGCCACCTCTCGCGCTTCGCGCGCGCCACCGGCTGGCGGCCCTACGTCATCGACCCGCGCTCGCAGTTCGCCACCGCGGCGCGCTTCCCGGACGCCGTCGAGGTCATCGTCGCCTGGCCGCAGGAGGCCGTCGACCGACTCGGTGGACTCGATCGCGCGACCTACGTCGCGGTGCTGACCCACGACCCCAAGATCGACGACGAGGTGCTGCGGATCGCGCTCGACGGCGACCCGGCCTACATCGGCGCGATGGGCTCCAAGCGCGCGCAGGCGGCGCGGCGCGAGCGGCTGCTCGAGGCCGGCGTCGCGGAGTCCGAGCTGCGGCGCGTCAGCGCGCCGATCGGGCTCGACATCGGCGCGATCTCCGCCGAGGAGATCGCGCTCGCGATCATGGCCGAGGCGATCGCGGTCCGCCGCGGGCGCGAGGGCGGCCGACTCACGAACGACCATCAGGGGAAGGCCCGGCGATGAGCAGGATCACGATGCGCGAGGTCCGCGTGGGCGAGGTGCCGCCGAGCGGCGGGACCGCCGTGCAGGACGACGCGGAGCGCCCGGTCTTCCGCGGCAACGGGCCCGACGACTACGTCTGCGTCTCCTGTGGCAACGTCCTCGCCTCGGGGATGGACGCCTTGTACATGACCAAGAAGGTCCGCGTGCGGTGCGGGCGCTGCCGGACCGTCAACGTCGCGATCACCGACGAGTCGCCGGCCGGCGACCCGCGGCTGCTGGCGCGCGCACGGCGAGAGACGGCGGGCTCGTGAGCGCCACCGAGGAGCGGCCGATCGGCTTCGGGCGCCTGCGCCGCAAGGAGGACGCGCGCTTCATCCGCGGCCAAGGGCTGTACGTCGACGACGTGCAGCTGCCGGGGATGCTCCACGGCGCGGTCCTGCGCAGCCCGCTGGCGCACGCGCGGATCCTGTCGATCGACACCTCCGCCGCGCTGCGCCACCCGAAGGTCCACACGGTGATCACCGGCGCGGACCTCGAGGCGCGCGGCATGGCGTGGATGGCCACCATGTCGAACGACGTCCAGGCCGTGCTGGCGACCGACAAGGTCCGCTTCCAGGGCCAGGAGGTCGCGTTCGTCATCGCCGACGACCGCTACTCCGCGCGCGACGCGCTCGAGCTGATCGACGTCGACTACGAGCCGCTGCCGGTGCTGGTCGACGCGCTGCGCGCGCTGGAGCCCGGCGCGCCCGTGATCCGCGACGACCGCCCGGACCGCCAGGACAACCACGTCTTCGACTGGGAGTCCGGCGACGCGGCCGCGACCGCCGCGGTCTTCGCGCGCGCCGAGGTCGTCGTCGAGCAGGACATGGTCTTCCCGCGCTCGCACCCCGCGCCGATGGAGACCTGCGGCGCGGTCGCCGACTACGACGCGGTCAGCGGCAAGCTCACGGTCTGGTGCACGACGCAGGCGCCGCACGCGCACCGCACGATGTACGCGACGATCACCGGGCTGCCCGAGCACAAGATCCGCGTGATCTCGCCCGACGTCGGCGGCGGCTTCGGGAACAAGGTCCCCGTCTACCCGGGCTACCTCTGCGCGATCGTCGGGGCGATGACCTGCGGCAAGCCGGTCAAGTGGGCCGAGGACCGCTCCGAGAACCTCATGTCGACGGGCTTCGCGCGCGACTACGCGATGAAGGGCGCGATCGCGGCGACCAGGGACGGCAAGATCCTCGCCGTCCGCGTCGAGGTCGTCGCCGACCACGGGGCGTTCAACGCGGCCGCCCAGCCGAGCCGCTACCCGGCCGGCTTCTTCAGCGTCTTCACGGGGTCCTACGACATCGAGGCCGCGCACTGCTCGGTGCGGGGCGTGTACACCAACAAGGCGCCGGGCGGCGTCGCGTACGCGTGCTCGTTCCGGATCGCCGAGGCGGTGTACCTGGTCGAGCGCCTCGTGGACTGCCTCGCCTTCGAGCTCGAGGCCGACCCGGTCGAGGTCCGGCTCGCCAACCTCCTGCGCCCCGAGCAGTTCCCCTACGAGAGCAAGACCGGCTGGGTCTACGACTCCGGCGACTACGCGGTGACGCTGCGCAAGGCCATGGAGATCGCGGGCTACGACGAGCTGCGGCGCGAGCAGGCGGCGGGCCGCGCGGAGGGCAAGTTGATGGGGATCGGCGTCGGCTTCTTCACCGAGGCCGTCGGCGCCGGCCCACGGCGGCACATGGACATCATGGGGCTGGCGATGAACGACGGCGCGGTGCTGCGCGTCTCGCCGACCGGCACGGTCCAGCTCGGCATCAGCGTGCAGACCCAGGGCCAGGGCCACGAGACGACGTTCGCGCAGATCGTCGCCGAGGAGCTCGGGATCCCGCCGGAGGACATCGAGGTCGTCCACGGCGACACCGACACCACGCCCTACGGCCTCGGGACCTACGGGTCGCGCTCGACGCCGGTCAGCGGCGCCGCGACCGCGCTGGCCGCGCGCAAGGTGCGCGAGCGCGCGCGGATCGTCGCCTCGGCGATGCTGGAGGTCTCGCCCGACGACCTCGAGTGGAGCAAGCAGACCGCGCGCTGGTCGGTCCGCGGCGACCCCGAGCAGGGCGCGTCGATCCAGGAGATCGCGCGCGCCTCGCGCGGCTCGCTCGAGCTGCCGCCGGGCTTCGAGGCCGGCATCGACGCCGAGGCGGTCTACGACCCGCCGAACCTGACGTTCCCGTTCGGCGCGTACCTCTGCGTCGTGGACATCGACCCGGGGACGGCCCAGGTCAAGGTCCGGCGCTTCGTCGCGGTCGACGACTGCGGCACGCGGATCAACCCCATGATCGTGGAGGGGCAGATCCACGGCGGGCTGACCGACGGCGTCGGGATGGCGCTGATGGAGACGATCGCCTTCGACGAGGAAGGCAACTGCCTCGGCGCCACGTTGATGGACTACCTGATCCCGACGTCGCTCGAGGTGCCCGACTGGGAGACGGACTTCACCGTCACGCCGTCGCCGCACCACCCGATCGGCGCGAAGGGGATCGGGGAGTCGGCGACCGTCGGCTCGCCGCCGACGATCGTCAACGCGATCTGCGACGCGCTCGCCCCGTTCGGCGTGCGCCACATGGACATGCCCTGCACTCCCTCGCGGGTGTGGGACGCGATGCGGGGGCAGCGATGATCACGGCGGAGCTGGCGTTGGAGGTCGAGCGGCTGCGGGCCGAGCGGGTGCCGTTCGTGCACGCGACGGTCGTGCGGGCAGTGAAGCCGACGAGCGTGCGGCCGGGCGACGCGGCGCTCGTGCTCGGCGACGGGACGATCAGGGGCTTCGTCGGCGGGACGTGCGCGCAGACGTCGGTCCGGCTGCACTCGGCGCGTGCCTTGCAGCGCGACGAGGCGCTGGTGCTGCGGCTGATCCCGGGCGACGCGCCGGAGGAGGGCGTGCGCGGGGAGGAGGGCGTCGTCGTCGCGCACAACCCGTGCCTGAGCGGCGGCGCGCTCGACATCTTCCTGGACCCGCAGCTGCCGGCGCTGCGCGTCGTCGTGGCGGGCGACACGCCGATCGCGCGGGCGCTGGCGGAGGTCGCGGGCGCGGCGGGCTACGACGTGGTGCGCGGCGACGCGGCCGACGTGGTGCCGCACGCCGCGGACGCCGCGGTGATCGTCGCCTCGCACGGCAACGACGAGGAGGGCGCGCTGGTCCGGGCCGTCGAGGCGGGCGTCGGGTACGTGGCGCTCGTCGCCTCGCCGAGGCGCGGGACCGCGGTGCTGGCGTCGCTCGACCTCCCGGACGCGCTGCGCGAGCGGATCCACACGCCGGCGGGGCTGGACATCGGCGCGCGGGCGCCGGCGGACGTGGCGATCGCGATCCTGGCGGAGATCGTGAGCGAGCGGGTGAGCGCGCCGCCGGCGAGCGGGAACGGCGCGCCGCCGGCCGCGGGCGCGGCGTTGCCCATGGCGGTCGCGGCGGTCGCCATCGACCCGATCTGCGGCATGGAGGTCGTCGCGTCCGACGCGTCGATCCACCTGGACGTGGGTGACGGCGAGCGCGTGTACTTCTGCCGCGAGGCGTGCCGGGAGAGCTATGTCGCCGCGCGCTGAGCCGTTCGCCTGCGGGCTCGTGCTCGCCGCCGGCGGCTCGCGGCGCCTGGGCGAGCCCAAGCAGCTCCTGCCCTACGGCGAGCGGACGCTGCTCGACCACACGCTCGGCGTGGCGCGGGCCTGCGCGTTCGACCAGCTCCTCTGCGTGCTCGGCGGCGGCGCGGAGCGGGTGCGCGCGGAGGTCGACCTCACCGATGTTGAGGTGATTGAGAACCCGGTCTTCGGCTCCGGCTGCTCGTCCTCGATCGCCGCCGCGCTGGCAGCCGTCGACCCGCGCGCCGAGGTG
Source organism: Conexibacter sp. (assembly GCA_025964215.1). Lineage (GTDB taxonomy): Bacteria > Actinomycetota > Thermoleophilia > Solirubrobacterales > Solirubrobacteraceae > Baekduia. The sequence continues at coordinate 23 of JAOPZG010000413.1, read as the reverse complement.
CTCGTGCTGCTGTTGGGCGACCA
>JAOPZG010000406.1 GCA_025964215.1 Conexibacter sp. | reverse complement strand
GCAGGCGCCGCTGCGGCCCGGCACCGCCCGGCCGCAGCACGGATCCCCCGGCGCTCATCGGCGCCGCCGCCAGCCAGAGCCAGTACGCGCCGCCGAGCACCCACGCCTCCGGCCGCAGCAGGCCGGCGAGGATCAGTAGGACCCAGACCGCGCGGCCGCGTCGCGGGCGCTCTGCGGAATCGCCGCCAGGCGATCGCTCGGCCTCCAGCGCGCCGGCCCAGAGCACGAGCGCGAGGAACGGCTCGTCGACGTAGGCGCGCGCGGCGTAGAGCAGCAGCGCGAACGACGAGCCCGCGAGCAGCGCGGCCATGAGCCCCGCCTTGCGGTCCCACATCGCGGTGCCGAGGCGGTAGACCGCGTAGGTGAAGGCGACGTGGCAGAGGCAGGTGAAGAGCACCAGCAACCGGTCGCCGTGCTCGCCGAAGAGCCCGAGCACGGCGCAGATCGCGAGGTAGAGCGGATGCTCGGTCGGCGCCTGGTAGGCCTGGAAGGTCGGCAGGTGGCCGGCGACGATCTCCCGGCCCCAGACCAGGTGGTAGTAGGCGTCGTAGTTCGGATAGGTCGGGACGAGCGCCCAGAAGGCGATCGCGACGAGCGCCAGCGCGGCGACGACGAGCAGCTCGGTGCGGCGGGCGCTCATGCGGGCTCGCGGTCGCGGCGCAGCGCGAGCGCCAGCCCGACGCCAAGCAGCGCCCACGTCAGCGGGTCCTCGAGGAACGACGCGTAGCTCCACGTGTGCAGCACGAGCGCCGCGAACGCCGCGGCGATCGCCGCTCGCACCGGGTTGCCGCGGATCCCACGGAAGAGCAGGGCGAAGCCGGCCACCAGCAACGCGATGTACACCAACAAGCCCGGGAGGCCCTGCTCGGCGGCGACCGTGATCGGGATCGTGTGCGACGCCGAGACCGCCTTTTCGGCCGAGCCCTTCTCGGCGCGGCGGTAGGCCCGCGAGAAGGCGCCGGAGCCGTAGCCCTGCAGGGGCTTGTCGGCGAAGAGGTTCACGCCGCCCTTGACCAGGTCGTAGCGCCCGCTCGTAGCCGTGTCAGCCGACTTGGAGGAGTTGAGGTCGAGGCGGACCGAGTGCGGGGCGACGAGCACGAACGCCCCGCCGACGACGAGCGCGGCGACGCCGACGCCGAGCGCCCAGCGCGGGCTCCAGCGCGCGCCCGCCAGGACCAACAGCCCCAACAACAGCGCGGCGAACGACGACTGCGAGAGCGTCAGCACGAGCCCCGCCCACAGCACGGCGAGCACGGCCGCCGCGCCCCAGACGTCGCGCGGGCGCCTCGCCCAGATCAGCACCGTCGCAACGCCGAGCATCACGATCGCCAGGAAGCGCCCGTAGATGTTGGGGTCGAAGAAGAGCGAGTTGACGCGGAAGTAGCTCTCGAACTGGTTGGAGGCGATGACCTTGGGGTTGAGGAAGAGGTGGCGCGTCGCGTACTCGACGAAGCCGACCGCGGCGAACGCGAGCGCCAGCGCGGCGAGGACGCCGAGCACCTGCACGGCGAGCCGCTTGGTCCACGTGATCCGGGCGAGCAGCGCGAAGAGCAGCGCGAACGGCACGTAGAAGAAGACGACGTTCTCGAGCGCCTTGTCGAAGTCGTCGGAGTACGAGGACTGCACCGCGTAGAGGACGACCGCGCCGGCGAGCAGCCACTCCACGACGCTCGCCTTGCGCTCGCGCAGCTCCGCCTTCTCGCCGAGGATCCGCGGGATCGCGTAGGCCAGCGCGCCGGCGCCGACGACGACGTAGAGCGGCACGAGCAGGTTCGCCGTCGAGCCGCCGCTCGCGATCGGCACCCGGAACGGGATCGCCGCCGCGGCCGCGATCGGGAACGCCGCCGGCTTGCGGTCGAAGAGCACCGCGAGGCCGGCGAGCAGGCCGATCGCCACCACGATCCCGGCCACCGCGACCGACGGGTGGTCGCGCAGCGGCCGCACCTGCTCGGTGTCCCAGATGTCGGAGATCAGCAGCGCCGGGGCGAGGATCAGCGCGCCGAGCGTCGCGAGCGCGCGCTGACGCGCGCCGGGCAGCACCACGGCGCCGGCGGCCAGGAGGGCGGCGAGGATCAGTGGGAGAGGAGCGTCCACATCCGGGCCATCAGCGCGCTGGTGGCGGGGTCGGCGTTGGTGGCGACGCGCTGGGCGAAGCTCGGGAAGCCGGGGCGGATGACGAGGCCCTGGCCGAAGCGGCCGGCGACGACGACCGGCTTGCTGCCCAGGCGCGTCGCGGTGACCGCGTCGGAGAGCACGTCGCCCTTGACCCCGCTGGGCACGGTGGCCTCCCAGGCGTCGACCTTCGGGAAGACGCCGTCGGCGCCCTTGAAGAGGTCGAGCTTCGGGTCGTTGGTGAAGATCGTCAGGTTGGTGGTCTTGGTCGACAGCGGCGCGAGCTTCGCGTCGAAGAGGTCGGTGGCCTTGGCCGGCGAGGGGACGGCGAGGCGGTTCTTGGCGTCGAGCGTGACGCTGCGCCGCAGGCTGTCGGTGCCGGTCGAGACGACCGTCCCGCCCGCCTTGGCGAACGCGCGCAGCGCGACGCGGACCTTGGCCGGCAGCCAGCGCGCGTCGCCGGGGATCAGGACGCCGTGGTGGCCGCTGAGCTTCGGGCCGAAGCCGAGCTGGAGCGCGAGGTCGGTCGTGATGTCATAGCGCTTGCCCTCGGCGTCCATCCAGCGCAGCAGCTGGCCCTCCTGCTCGACGAAGCCGGAGGGCAGCCCGTCGCCGGCCATGATCCGCGCCGGCCGCGCGGGGCCGCCGAGGTCGAGCGTGTTGGGCGCGCCGTCGCCGTCGTCGTCGACCGGGTTGCGCCCCTGCCACGTGACGTAGGGCAGGACGACCAGGACGCCGTGCGGCTTGGCCGCGGTCCCGACGACGGGCTGGCGCGCCTGGACCGGGAAGACGACCCGTGTGGAGCGCTGCGCGGTGTGCGCCGTGAAGACGTACACCCCGGACTTGCCGCCCGGGGCCGAGAACACCACCTTGGTCTTCGTCTTGGCCTTGGTCGAGTGCGCGCGGACGGCGGACTGCCCGAGCCGGCGCACGGTCCACGTGTAGCGCTGCTGGCGCGCGTCGACCTGGATCGTCGCGCGGTCGCGGGCCTTGACCGCGCCGACCGGCGTCTGCGCGCCGAGGTAGCGGATGGTGATCCCGCCGCGGCCCGGCAGCTTGCCGCGCGTGAGGATCGGCAGGCCCGCGTGGTCGAGCGCGACGGAGTCGCCGATGTTGCGCGCCTGGTCGCGCCACTGCAGGACGACGAGGTAGGTCCCCGGCGAGACGCGGCGGCCGGCGGCGTTGGTCCCGCTCCACTGCCACGACGTCGCGCCCGGCTTCAGCGGGACCGCGAGGACCTGCCGCGGCGCGCCGGGCGCGGTCCGGAAGACCATCGCCTGCGCCTTCAGCAGCGCCGGCAGGAAGTGCACGGTCGCCGGCTTGCCCGTCGGCTCGGGCAGCAGCTCCGGCCCGTAGGCCTTCTCCGGCCCGATCGAGAGGACCTTCGGCTGGGGCGGCGTCGTGTCCTTGCGGATCGAGCGCTGCGGGATCACGGAGCGGCCGAGGTGGCGCAGCGTGATCCGCACGCGGTACAGGCCGTCGGGCACCGTCTTGCCGTGGTCGTCGGTGCCGTCCCAGCTCAGCGACGGCTCGATCGGCGTGTAGGCCGCGAGGTGGCGGTCGTCCATCAGCGTCTTCACCGCGTCGCCGTCGCGGTCGACCAGCTCGACCGTGACGTCGTCGGCCTTCTTGATGCGGAACGTGACGTGCGCGCGGTCGGAGCGGCCGTCGCGGTTGGGCGAGAAGACGTAGGTCGCCTGGAAGCGCTGGACGACGCTCGGCGCGTTCTTGAGCCGCTGCGCCACGAAGAACGCCGCGAAGGTCGCGGCGACGAGCACTCCGAAGACGATGATCGGCGTGCGTCTCACGGAAGCTCCACGAGCGACGCGTTCGGGATCTCGGCGGTGCGCTGGGCCTCGTCGCCGTGGAGCGCGGCGAGCGCGAGGCGGATCGAGCCGCGGTGGCAGACGACGAGCGCCGGCCGCGGGCCCATGCGCGCCGCGTCGATGCCCTCCAGGACGCGCAGCTGCTGCTGGGCGAACGACTCGCCGCCGGGGAACGCGAAGTCCTTGTCGGCCCGCATGTAGGAGGCGAACAGCTCCGGCTCGGCGGCCTGGACCTCGTCGAAGCTCAGGTCGGTCCAGTCGCCGCAGTCGGTCTCGGCGAAGCGCGCGTCGTCGATCGGGTGGTGGCCGATCGCGGCGCCGACGATCTCGGCCGTCTCCCGCGCGCGGTGCAGCGGCGAGCAGATCAGCGTCGCCCACTCGCGCTGCGCGGCCAGGCGCGCCAGCTCGTGGGCCTGCTCGCGGCCGACGGCGTCGAGCGGGACCGGGAGGTGGCCCTGGAAGCGGCGCAGCGCGTTGTACTCCGTCTGCCCGTGGCGGGCGAGCGCGACCGTGGTCACGCGGTCTCCATCGTGTCGCTGCGCAGCCCGAGCCGCAGCGTCTCCAGCGAGAGCACGTCGCCCGGCGCGATGTTCCCCAGGTTGACCTCGCGGCCGAAGCGCTTGAGGAACCAGACCTGCTGGGCGCGCTGCGGCGCCTCGAAGATCAGGTGGACGGGGTCGATCGCGTGGACGATCTCGTCGATCAGGCCCATCCGGACCTCGCCGTCGGGGCGGAAGATCCCGGCGGTCCCGGACTCGCGCGCCTCGGCGATGACCTTCCACGCGCCGGCCGCGAGCTCCGCCTCGATCTCCTCGACCCAGCGGTACGGGGCCATGATCCGCTCGTCGTCCTTGGAGCCCACCTCGGAGAAGACCGTGAAGTCGCGCGCGAGTCGCGCCACGATCTCGCGCTTGCGCTCGGCCTCCAGCGCGATCGTGCCGTCGGAGACCTCGACGTGCGCGATCCCGAGCTCCTTGCACCAGGCGATCAGCCCGTCGAGGCGGCCATCGCGCAGCGCGATCTCGGTCAGCGTCCCGCCGAGGACGACCGGCACGCCGTGCGCGGCGTAGCGGGCGAGCTTGGCCTGGAGGTTGCCGGTGACCAGCGCCGTGCCCCAGCCGAGCTTGACGATGTCCACCGCGTCGCCGGCGACCTCCATCAGGCCGTCGACGTCCGCGCAGGACAGGCCCTTGTCGAGGACGTGCGTGAGCCCGTGGTCGCGCGGCTTGGGGCTGCGCTCGGGAAGGTCGAGGAAGCCGGCCACTCGGGTCTGGCGCCCTACTGCGTGGTCGACGTCTGGGGCGAGGTGTTCTGGTCGGAGCCGACGGTCACGACCACCGTCGCCACGTCGCCCGCGATCGTCTTGGACCCGGCCGAGAGCGGCTGGATGGCGTCCTTGCCGACGTCGATCGACTTCGCGACCGCGTCGGCCTCGGCGCGGTGGCCGGGCGCGAACTCGACGAGCGTCGCGGAGCGGTCCTGCGTGGCCGCGTTGGTCACGTTGCCGATCTTGAACTTCGTGTTCTGCAGGCGGTTGGCGACGCCGCGGGCGAGGCCCGGGACCGTCGTGCCGTTGAGGACCGCGACGGTGTAGCTGCCGGGCTTGGGCGTCGCGCTCGGCGGCGTGGCCTTGCCCGTCGACGTGCTGGAGCCGGAGGAGCCCGCCGCGGCCGAGCCGGGCGTGGCGATCGTGTTGGGCGTCTGCGTCCCGCTGTCGCCGCCGCCGAGGATCCCGGTCAGCAGGACGATCGCCACGATGACGACGACCACGATCGCGGCGATCGCGCCGTAGACGGCCAAGCGGGAGCGGCCCTCGTCCTCGGGCTCGGCGGGCGTGCGCGGCGGCGGCGTGCCGGTCGCGCCGGGGACGCGCAGCGGCTGGCC
>JAOPZG010000402.1 GCA_025964215.1 Conexibacter sp. | reverse complement strand
CGCATCGACGGCGCCGCCGCCGCGCGCGGGGTCGCGGCCGTCGGCGCCGCGGGCGTCGTGCTGGTGCTGGTCCACGCCGTCCACCGTCCCGGCCCGCATGAGTACCTCCACCTCGCCCAAGGCCTCTGGATCGCGCTCGGCGGCTGCGTGGCGATCGTCGCGGGTGGGCTGTGGGCGGCGATGGACGACGGCGTCGTCGCGGCGCCCGCGCCACCGGTCGCCTTCCCGCCGCTCGAGCCGGAGCTCCCTTCGATCTTCGCGCCGTCGGCCGCCGCATCGGTCCCGCCGCCGGGCGTCTGAGGGCCTCGCGGCGCGCTCCGTCGTCCGCTGGCGCCGGGGTGGGGGTGATCCGGGTCGTTCAGGGCTCCATATAGGGGTCCAAAACGACCCGGACCAATCTCGCTCCGGCTCGCGGCGCGAACGCTCCCGAGGACGACCGCCGGCGCAGCGCAGCGCAGCCGCCGCCTTCCCTCGTCGCCCTCCGAACCCGGCCGGGCAGATGCGTGGAGCGCCTAGCGCGCCTGCCGCACCGCCGCCACGCGGCGCACGGCATCCGCCAGCGCCTGCGCGTTCGCGGCCTTGCTGACGTGGCCCTCGGCGCCGGCGGTGCGGGCGACGTCGCCGAGCTCCTCGTCGGGCATGCCGGAGATCAGCAGCACGGCGGCGGACGGGAGCTGCGCGCGCACGAAGGCGAGGATCTCGTCGGAGTGCTCGGGCTGGGGCAGCAGGCGGTCGAGGATCACGACGTCCGGGCGGGCGGCGGCCAACGCGGCGAGGGCCTCGGGCGCGCTGCGGGCGGCGCCGACGACCTCGATGTCCTCGTGGGCCTCCAGCCAGGCGGACGCGAGCGTCCCGAAGCCCAACGAGTCGTCAGCGATGAAGACGCGCAGCACGGTTGGACCCCTCGCCCCGTGCGTGTGGAGCGCTAGTTCTGCGCGCCGCCGATGCCCAGCCGGGCATCGGTGAACGACGGTGGGTGGACGATGATCTGCGAGAACCGCACGACGGTGACGATGTCCTCCATCGTGACCTTCTTGCCGTAGATCTGCTCGAGGAAGTGGATCATCTCCTCGTGGCGGCGGAACTCCGGGTTGTCGTGCTCGATGTCCCGGGGTGTCAGGTCGCGAACCCGCTTGACCTCGACCTGGTCGATGACCGCGTCGAAGATCTTCTCGCGTGGCGAGTGCTGGTAGCCGATGGTCACCATCACCGCCTGGTTCTTCTTGTACTTGTGCGACTTGTCGCCGAGGCGGATCGTCGCCGTCTTCCGACCGCGCTTGAGCTGGTCGGCGAAGATCGTGGAGTAGAAGTTGAGGACCTGCATCCGGTGCCGGAGACTACTCGTCGGAGCTGATCTGCGACAGGGCGCGGGCCGCCATGCCCCGCTCGCCGTCGTACGTCAGGCGCTCGGCGGCCTCGCTGAGCGGCATCCAGCGGGCCAGCTCGACCTCGTGGTCGTGGTCGGCGACGTCGCCCCCGGCGTAGGCGAACAGGAAGAAGTCGACCTGCTTGGCGATCCGCTTGCCCTTGCGCATGTACCAGTAGCGGACGGCCCCCAACTCGCCGAGCGGCTCGGTGTCGACGCCCGCCTCCTCGCGGACCTCGCGCGCCGCGGCCTGCAGCGGCGTCTCGCCCGGATCGACGTGGCCCTTGGGCAGCGCCAGCACCTTCGCGCCGCTCGCCGCGCGGCGTGTCGGCACGATGACGATGCACTCGGTCCCGCGGACGACCACGCCGCCGGCCGAGTGCTCGGTGGGAGCCCCCTTCCCGCCGGAGCCGGCCATCAGTAGACGTACCGCTCGAGCGCCGAGGGCTCGTGGACGGTCACGCGGCCGCGGCCCTGCGTGACGACGCCGGCGCGCTCCAGCACGGCGAGGAAGCGGCTCGCCGACTCGCGCGAGGAGCCCGCGAGCTGCGCGATGTCCGCCTGCGTGATCGTCACGAGGACGTCGCGCTCGCCCGCGCCCTCGGACTGCGCCTGGCGCACGAGCTGGCCGAGCACCCCGGCCACGCGCGACTGCACGGTCTGGAAGGACTGGCGCGCGAGCCGCTCGTTGGCCTCCCGCAGCCGCCGGCCGAGGCCGATGACGAGCTTGACCGCGATGTCGGGATGCTCGCGCAGCAGGCGCCGCATGTCCTGGCCGAGGATCCCGATCGCCTCGACGTCGTCGAGCGTCTCGATCGTGGCCGAGCGCTTCTCGTCGTCGAACATCGCCAGCTCGCCGAAGATGTCGCCGGGCCCGAAGTGCGCGAGCGTGATCGTGCGGCCGTCGATGTTCTCCCGCACCGCGCGGACATGGCCGCGGCCGACGATGTAGCACGTGTCGCTGGCGTCGCCCTCGCGGAAGATGACCGTGCCGCCGTCGAAGTGCCGCGGGACCGCGACGTCGGCGACGCGCCCGAGGTCGCCGGGCGCGAGCGCCTCGAACACCGGCACCTGGGCCAGCAGCTCGACGCTCTGCGCGCTGGAGGAGGGCACCGCCGGAGTCTATGGGAGATGTGTGACGGTTGGCGCACATTGGCGCCCGGCCCTACGCGGCGCCGTCGAGCGCGCCCTCGCGGCGGCGGCGCCGGAGCGTGTGGCCGGCCAGGAGCGCGAGCGCGGCGAGGATCGCCAGCGGAGCCAGGACGGCGAGCGCGATCAGCGCGACGCCGCCGGCGACCTCGAGGATGCGACCGGCGTCGTGGAGCGCGTCGCGCGGCGTCCAGGCGCCGCCGCCGTCGTCCTTCTTGGCCGCGGCGCGCCGGCCCTCGACGGTCACCGCGACCGTCGCGAGGTCGGCGCGGCGGCGCTGCGCGTCGAGCGCGCCCTTGCGCTGGGCGATCTCCGAGCGGTTGTCGGCGAGCCGTGCGCGGAGGCTCGCGATCTGGCGGTCGGTCGTGGCCTTGCCGAGCGCGCGCAGCAGCGCGGCGCGCTCGGCGCGGGCGTCGGAGAGCTGCGCGGAGGCGGAGTCGAACGCGGAGGTGATGTCCGACGCGCTCTGGCTCAGCGCGCCGACGTGCGCGAGCTTGGAGAGCCGCGCGAGCGTCTCGTCCAGCCGGGCGCTCGGGATCCGCAGCGTGAACGACGCCTCGCCGCCGCTGTCGCGCGTGGCGATGTCGGACTGCTGGACGTAGCCGCCGGCCGCCTGCGTCTCGCGGACGACGCCGTCGGCGGTGTCCTGGACGTCGCCGGGCTTCGGCGTGAGCGTCAGCTCGGCGGCGCGCTGGACCTTGCGGTCGGGGGCGGCCGGCGCGGAGGTGATCGCGGGGGAGGCCTTCGGCGCGGCGGCGGAGGAGGACGAGGAGGACGAGGCTGACGAGGAGGACGAGGAGTCGCTGCTCGCCTCGCCGGCGCTCGGGGCCGCCTGCGGCGTCGGCGCCGCGTCGAGCTCCTTCGCGAGCCCGGACGACGTCGACCCCGAGGAGGAGCTCGACGACGACGCGCTGTCGCCGCCGCCGCCCGACCCGTGGCCGAGCGTCGCCACCAAGACGGCCAGCGCCACGACCACGGCGAACCCGAGGCCCGGCGCGAAGAGCGTGGGGAGGCGCAGGCGCGCGCGCCGCGGCTCCTTCACCTTCGCCAGCGGGAACCCGTCGTGCACGCGGGCGTCGAGCTTCGCGAGGAACGCGGCGTCCGGCTCGGGCCGCGCGGCGCGCACGTCGGCGACGAGCAGCGCCAGGTCCGGGTCGGCGGTGCGCTCGCCGGCGAGCGCGGCGTCGAGCTCGCGCAGGCCGCGCACGACCTCGGGATCGGGCAGGGCGTGGTCACGACGGCGCATGGCAGGCCTTCCGGAGTCGGGTGACCGCGCGGTGGACGCGCGTGCCGGCGTTGGCGACGGAGATGTCGAGCACCTTGGCGATCTCGGCGTTGTCGAGACCGGCGTGGAACTTCAGGGCGATCAGCTCGCGCTCGCGGGGATCGAGGGTCGCGAGCGCCGCGGCGACCGCGGCGCGCCGCACGGCGGCCTCGTCGTCGCCGGGGTCGTGGACCGCGCTCTCCGGATCCTCCGGATCGCTCAGCAGCGCGGCCGTGCGCTTGCGCGCGCGCAGCTCGTCCAGCGCGGCGTTGCGGGCGATCCCGAACAGCCAGGCCCGCTGCGTGCCGCGCTTCGGGTCGAAGGACGCCTGCCGCCGGTAGGCGCGCTCGAAGGCCGCCGAGGTCACGTCCTCGGCCGCCGTCCGGTCGCGCAGCAGCGTCATCGCGTAGGCGAAGACGTCGGACGCCGCCTCGCGATAGAGCGCATCGAACCGGGCGGTCGTCGGTTCGGAGGTCGAGATCTCCATGACTGTTCCCACGCCGACACTACGGTCCACGAGCCGATCCATCACACGCCGGTACATTGCGGGC
>JAOPZG010000388.1 GCA_025964215.1 Conexibacter sp. | reverse complement strand
GACCCCCGCGACCGCCACCGCATCGTCCGCGCGCTCGAGCTCGAGGCGCAGGGCGCGCTCGCGGAGCCGGCCACGCCCGCGCGACCCAGCCGCCTCTGGACCGACGACACCCGTCACCCCACGCGCCTCGTCGCCCTCACGATGGATCGCGACCTCCTCAAGGCCCGCATCGACGCCCGCGTCGACGCGATGCTCGCGGCGGGCGTCCTCGGCGAGGTCCGCGCCGCGGACGCCGCCGGCGCCTCGGCCACCGCGCGCAAGGCGCTCGGCTTCCAGGAGCTGCTCGACGGCGACGTCGACGCGATGAAGCTCCGCACCCGCCAGTACGCGCGCCGCCAGCTCACCTGGCTGCGCAAGCTCGGCGGTCCCGTCGAGCACGTCGACCTCACCGACCGCGCGCCCGAGGACGTCGCGCGCGACATCGTCGGATAGGGTCGCGCGCCGATGCACTTCCAGAAGTGGCAGGCGCTGGGCAACGACTACATCATCGTGGAGCGCGACGCGCTGCCGTTCCCGCTGAGCGCGGCCCGCGTCCAGCGGCTGTGCGACTACCACCTGGGCATCGGCGGCGACGGCGTCCTGGAGCTCTCGCCGCCCGACGCGCCCGGCTTCGTCGCCCGCCTGCGGATCTTCAACCCCGACGGCTCCGAGGCCGAGCTGTCGGGCAACGGCGCGCGCGAGGCCGTGCTGTACCTCCGCGCGAGCGGCTGCACCGACCAGGCCCAGTTCCCGATCCAGACCGCGGCGGGCGAGATCCGCCCGACGATCCACGACGAGCGCACCTGCACGCTCGACATGGGCCGCGCGCGGCTCCAGTCGCAGGACTTCCCGAGCGGCGGCGCCGACGGGCTCGGCACGGTCGAGGGCTGGGCGTTCCAGCACGTCCAGGTCGGCAACCCGCAGTGCGCGATCCACGTCCCGGACGCGGCGCAGCTCGAGGCGCTCGACCTGCCCTCCATCGGCCCCGCGATCGAGCACAGCGACCTCTTCCCCAACCGCACCAACATCTCGTTCTTCCGCGCGCTCGCGCCGGACCGCATCCGCGCCCGGATCTTCGAGCGCGGCGTGGGGGAGACGAGCGCCTCGGGCACCGGCGCGTCCGGCGCCGCGATCGCGCACGTCCTGCGCGGCGGCGACTCGCCCGTGACCGTCGTGCTCGACGGCGGCGAGCTGATCGTCGACGTCGACGAGAGCCTGCTCTTCACGCTCACCGGCTGGGCCGTCCCGGTCTACACGGGCGAGGCGAGCGCCGCGCTGCTGGAAACGCTCGCCGCGCTCTAACCTCCAGGCCAGATGACCGAGCAGCAGCGCATCACCGGGCCCGCCTGGGCCGTCGGCCTGGCGACCACGACCGTGCCCGGGGGCAAGGTCCTCGACACGCTCTACCTCGAGCCCCACCTGGGACTGGACGGAGCGCCAGACGACAGCGCGGCCGGCACGCGCATCCTCAAGGTCACCGAGGCCACCGACCTCGGCGGCGGCGCCTTCGCCGGCGCCACCGGTCCCGACGAGCTGCGCGGCGTCACGGTCGTCCCCGTCCTCACCGTCATCGAGGACCTCGCCGCGCCCCCGGCCGACACGCACGACGCCTACCTGCGCCTGCACCTGCTCAGCCACCGCCTGGCGCAGCCCAACACCATCAACCTGGACGGGATCTTCGGCGCGCTGCCGAACGTCGCCTGGACCAACCGCGGCCCGGTCGATCCCGCCGACCTGCCGACCGTCCGCCTGCGCGCCCGTGCGCTGGACCGGCCGCTGAGCGTCACCTCGGTCGACAAGTTCCCGCAGATGACCGACTACGTGGCGCCGGCCGGCGTCCGGATCGCCGACGCGCGCCGCGTCCGCCTCGGCGCCCATCTCGCCGAGGGCACGACGGTCATGCACGAGGGCTTCGTGAACTTCAACGCGGGCACGCTCGGCACCTCGATGGTCGAGGGCCGGATCAGCCAGGGCGTCGTCGTCGGCGACGGCAGCGACGTCGGCGGCGGCGCGTCGATCATGGGCACGCTGAGCGGCGGCGGCAAGGACATCATCTCGGTCGGCACCGGCAGCCTGATCGGCGCCAACGCCGGCCTCGGCATCTCGCTCGGCGACGACTGCATCGTCGAGGCCGGCCTCTACCTCACCGCCGGCACGCGCGTCACGACGCCCGAGGGGGAGACCGTGAAGGCCCGCGAGCTCTCCGGCCAGAGCGGCCTGCTCTTCCGCCGCAACTCCACGACCGGCGCGGTCGAGGTCCTGCCGCGCGCCGGGACCTCGTGGGGCGGCCTCAACGCCGCCCTGCACGCGAACTAGGCGCTGAGGATCCGCCGCGCGGCGTCCTCGCACGCCTCGGGCGTCGGGACGAGCGCGAAGCGCACGTGGCCCGCGCCGCCGGCGCCGAAGAACGACCCGGGCGCGCAGACGACGCCGTGCTCGAGCAGCCGCCCGGCGCAGGCCTCGTCGTCCTCGCCGCCGGGCGTCGCCAACCAGAGGAAGAACGTCGCCGGGCCGCCGGCGTCGGCGAAGCCCGCGGCCTGCAGCGCGGGCCAGAGCAGGTCGCGCTTGCGGCGGTAGCGCGCGCGGACCTCGTCCACGTGCGCCTCGTCGTCCCATGCGACCACGGACGCGAGCTGGACGAACTCCTGCGGTGCGACGCCGACGTTCGGGCGGTACTTCTTCAGCGCCGCGATCAGCCGCGGGTCGCCGGCGACGAAGCCGCTGCGGTAGCCCGGCATCGAGGAGCGCTTGGAGAGCGTGTTCAAGACCACCACGTTGGTCCGGTCGGGCAGCTGCAACGCGCTCACCGGCGCCTCGCCCGAGAACCACAGCTCGGAGTACGCCTCGTCGCAGGCCAGCACGAAGTCGTGCTCGCGCGCGAGCGCCGCCGCCCGCTCCAGCAGCTCTAGGGGCACCACGGCGCCCGTCGGGTTGTTGGGGAAGTTGAGCCACAGCAGCCCGAGGCGGCCCAGCACCGCGGGGTCGAGCGCGTCAAGATCCGGCAGGAACCCGGCGGCCGGGTCGAGCGGGATCTCCACGACCTCGCGCCCGGCGAACAGCGCGCCGCGCGCGCCGACGGGATACCCCGGCACCGTCACGCCGACCGCGCTGCCGCCGACCACCTCGGCCATGTGGAACACGGCCTCCTTGGAGCCCAGCGTCGGCACGACCTCCGTGTCGGGATCGAGCGCGACGCCCTCGTAGCGCCGCGCGACCCAGCGCGCGATCGCCGCCCGCAGCGCCGGCAGCCCCTCGGCCTTCGGGTACGTCGAGACCGGCGCCAGCGCGTCGGCCAGCGCGGTCCGGATGAAGGCCGGCGTCTCCTCGCGCGGCTCGCCGATCCCGAAGTCGATCAGCTCGATCCCGCGCGCGACCGCCGCGCGCTTGGCCTCGTCGAGCCGCACGAACGGGTACGTGCCCAGCGACTCCAGGACCGGGTTCAGGCGCACAGGAACCTCACGAGCGTCTCGTAGGACGTCACGAGCGCGGCGACCTCGACCTGCTCGTCGCGCCGGTGGGCGAAGCGCGGCGCGCCCGGCCCGAAGTTGATGGCGTCGACCCTGGCGGCGGCGAACTCGGCCACCGGCGTCCAGGCCTGCTTGGGCGCGGTCTCGAGTCCACCAACATCGACAAGGCGCGACACAAGGGCATTGCCTTCCGGCACCGCGCCCGACGGCGCGTTGCCGTCGATCACGAGCTCGCCGTGAGGCTCGCACAGAGTGCGCAGCCGCGCCTCGGCGTCCTCCGCGCTCGTCCCCGGCGCGTAGCGCATGTTGATCTCCACCACGCACTCGTCGGGGACCACGTTGCGCGCCACGCCGCCGCGGATCGTCACCGCCGAGACGACCTCGCGGAAGACCAGCCCGGAGAACTCCACGTCGACCGGCTCGACCGCGGCGAGCGCCGCGATCCCGCGCCCCGCGCGGTGGATCGCGTTGTCGGCCAGCCACGGCCGCGCGCTGTGGCCCGCCACGCCGCGGAACGTCCACGTCGCGTTGATGTTCCCCACGCAGCCGGCGTGCAGCGCGTTGTCGGTGGGCTCCATCACGACGACGAGGTCCGCGCCCAGCAGCCCGGGCGAGCGCGCCAGCAGCGGGGTCAGCGCGCTGTCGCCGAACGGCAGCTCCTCGCGGCCGAAGAAGACGAAGCCGACGTCGACCGTCGCCTCCGGCAGCGGCCCCGCGAGCGCGAGCTCGACCATCACGCCGAGCGCGGCCTTCATGTCGGAGGCGCCGAGCCCGTGGACGACGCCGTCCTCCAGCCGGCCCGGCAGGTTGCCCTGCGCCGGCACGGTGTCGAGATGGCCGGCGAGCAGGACGAGCGGCCGCTCGCCGCGCTCCGCGACGCCCGCCACCACGCACGTGTCGCCCGCGTCCCGCACCGCCACCCCGCCGTCGGCCAGCACGCCGAGCACGTGCAGCGCGAGCGCGTCCTCCGAGCGGGACTCGGAGGGCACGTCCACCAGCTCCAGGACGCGCGAGGCGAGGCGATCGGCGAGCGTCATGGGCCCCACGCTATCCACCATCTAGGCTCCGCGCCGTGCGCTATTGCGGCCCGCAATTGCGCCCCCGGGTGCGGGGGCTCGACTAACTCCATGCGCTATTGCGGCATCGACGTCTCCGCCAAGCCCAGCCAACAGCGCCTCGTCACCCTCCACGAGCGCCGCGGCTCCGACGGCACCGAGCTGGTCGCGACCTTCTACGCGCCGGGCACGGCGGCCGACGTCGCGCAGACCGTCCTGGGCTTCGGCGGCGAGGCCGTGGTGGCGATCGACGCGCCGTCCGGCCCGCGGCTGAACCTGCTGGCCGCCGGCATGCCGCTGCGCGCCACGCTCGCGCTCCCCGACGGCCGCCACGAGCAGCTCCGCGTCGCCGAGGCGCTGCTCTACGCGCGCGGCCTGCCGCTCTACGCGGTGCCCGCCGGCGCCCAGGGCTCCGCCCGCTGGGATGCGTGGCTCGGCCAGGGCTTCGCGCTCTACGGCGCGCTCGACGCGCTCGAGCTCTTCCGCCCGGACGCGAGCCGCGGCCACCACCTCGAGGCGTCCGTCGGCGACGGCGCGCTGCGCCTCGGCCGGGTCTGCGAGACCTACCCCGACGCGGCCTTCAGCGTCCTGCTCGGCCACCGCCCGCTGCCCAAGCGCACGCCGTGGGGCCTGCAGCAGCGGATCGCCGCGCTGAAGCTCCGCGCGGTCGTCGACGACGACGGCGGCCTCTGGCAGCGGACCACCGAGGAGCTCGACGCCACCGCCGCGGCCTACACCGCGTTCGCGCTCGCGACCGGCCGCGGCCGCTGGGTCGGCGATCCGCGCGAGGGCGTCATCGTCCTGCCGACCGCGGAGCTCGCCGAGCGCTACGAGCCGCTGCCGGCCCCCGCGCGCTCGCGCCTCAGCGCTTCTCCACGACCACCGTCGTCGACTTGACCAGCGCGACCGCCTGGTCGCCCGGCTTGATGTCGAGGTCGTCGGCGGCCTCGCGCGACATCAGCGACACGATCCGGTAGGGCCCGCAGGCCATGTCGATCTGGGCCATCACGCCGTCGCGGCGCACGCCGAGGACGATCCCGTTGAGCTGGTTGCGCGCGCTCGACCGTCCCTCGCGCGCCCGCTCGCGCAGCTGCTTGGCGAGCTCGCCGGCGCGCAGGTAGCGCTGCTGCCCGCGCCGCTCGAAGACGATCCGGCCGTCGCGCTCCCACCGCCGCAGCGTGTCGACGCTGACGCCCAACGCCGCTGCCGCCGCACCGATGCGGATCCAGTCCTCCGGCCGTTCGGTCACGTCCGACAGCAGGCACCACCTCCTGCCTTCCCACCGTACTCCGGCACCCGGTGAGCGACCTGCATCATCCGTCCAACCCGCTGCACAGTTCTGACTAGCCATCGCGGCGGGGACCCGCACCGGATCACGGTGCCTCGGGATCGCCACGCGCGCTCGCGCAGCACCTAGACTCAAGAGGCACATGGATCGCAGTCGCAACGGACGCACCACCCAGACCCACAACGGCGCCGCGGCCCCCGAGGCCCGCGCGAAGCAGCGCGCCTTCATCGTCGCCGCGCTCGACACCGGGGACGACCTCTCCGAGCTGCGCGAGCTGCTGGCGACCGCCGGCGTCGCGGTCGTCGGGCAGGCCGTCCAGCACCGCGACAAGCCGCACCCGAACACCTACCTCGGCCCGGGCAAGCTGCTCGAGGTCAAGGATGCCGCGAAGGCCGCCGACGCCAACGTCATCGTCGTCGACGACGAGCTCAGCGCGCGGCAGGAGCGCAACATGGAGAAGGAGGTCGGGATCTCGATCGTGGACCGCACGGCCACGATCCTCGACATCTTCGCCGCGCACGCCAACACGGCCGAGGGCAAGCTCCAGGTCGAGCTCGCGCAGTTGGAGTACAACCTGGCCCGGATGCGCGGGCTGTGGACGCACCTCGAGCGCCTCGGCGGCGTGTCGAGCGGCGGCTTCGCCACCCGCGGCCCGGGCGAGTCCCAGATCGAGACCGACCGCCGGCTGGCGCGCGACCGCATCGCGGCCCTGAAGCGGCGCCTCGACCGCACCCGGGCAACGCGCTCGGTGATGCGCGCCGAGCGCGAGCGGGCGCACCTGCCCACC
>JAOPZG010000384.1 GCA_025964215.1 Conexibacter sp. | reverse complement strand
GGCGCGCAGGACGGCGTCGGCGGCGACGCAGAGCGTCACCGCGGCGGCGACGGCGACGAGCTCGGGGGAGACGAGGTCGAGGAGGAGGACGAGCAGCGCGGGGATCGCGAACAGCGCGACCCGGAGCCAGGGACTGGAGGGGTCGGGGGAGGACATCAGCCGATCCTCGCGCAGCGTCCGCGCGCGCACCATCGGGGAAGCAGGCGGTTCGCCGCCGCACACGGACCTCCACCGATCGGTGGATGCGCGGGGTCAGTCGATCGGCAGCCGCGCCAGGACGGTCGTCCCCCTGCCATCCGGTGCATTGCCCAGCTCCAGGCTTCCGCCGACCGCCTCGACGCGCTGGGTCAGCGACGCGAGCCCGATGTGCCCGCGCATGGGCGCCGCCGCGACGTCGGCGGGGTCGATCCCGCGCCCGTCGTCGGCGACCTCGAGCAGGACCGCGCCGTCCTCCCGGCCGACCGTCACCCGGACCGTCTCCGCCTGGGCGTGCTTGGCGCAGTTGGTCAGCAGCTCGCGGGCGAGCGACATCACGAGCTCGTCGCGCAGCCCGGTCGCCTCCGGGTCCACGACGACCTCGGCGCGGAAGTTGCCCTGGCGCGCGGCCTGGCCCGCCGCGGCCTGCATCGCCGCCTCCAGCCCGCCGTGCTGGAGCACCACGGGATGCAGCGCGTGGACCGCCTCGCGCAGCAGCCGGACCGCGCGCTCGACGCCCTCGCGGGCGTAGCCGACCATCTCCTCGCGGCTCGTCGCGTCGCTCGCCGTCCCGGCCTCGACGAGGTCCTGGCGCGCGGCCAGCAGGTCCTGCAGGGCGCCGTCGTGGAGCGTCTCGGAGATCCGCTGGCGCACGCGCTCCTCGGCCTCGAGGTTCTCCGCGACGAGCCGCCCGCGCAGCGTCGCGAGCGCCGCGATCTCCGCCTCGTGGCGCAGCCGGTCGATCGCGGTGGCGAGGAACGCGGCCAGCGCGTCGAGGAACGCGACGTTCTGCTCGGGGGTCGCGACGCCGGGCTCGAGCGCGTGCGTCGTCAGCACGCCGAACGGGCCGTCGCGGCCGCGGATCGGCACGACCGCGGTGCAGCGCACGCCCGCGTCGCGCAGCGCCGCCGAGTACGGGAAGCGCGTCTCCGCGTGCCAGTCGGCGACGACCAGCGGCTGGTCGCCGCCCAGCGCGTGGCGGACGATCGAGTCGTTCCCGGCCGGGATCGCGGTGCCCGAGACGTCGCCGAAGCCGCGGCTCGAGGCGAACGCGAGGCTGCCGTCGCCCTGGAGCGCCAGGACGTTCGCCATGTCGGTGCCGAGCAGGTCGGTGGCGACGCGGCAGACCTCGTCGAAGAGGTGGCGCAGGTCGGTGCCCGCGAGCGCGAGCTGGCCGAGGCGCGCGATCTCCTGCTGCTGGCGCGTGATCAGGCGCTGGCGGGTGACGTCCTGGATCGTGCCGCGGATGTAGGTCTCGTCGCCGGCGCGGAAGACCTCGCCGGAGCCGAGCACCCTGATCCGCGACGTCCCGTCGCCGCTCGGCAGCGAGTACTCGATCTCGTAGCTGCCGAGCGTCTCGACCGCGTGGCGGATCGCCGCCACCGCCACCGCGGCCTCCTCCGGGAGCATCGACGCGTAGAAGACCTCGCGCGTCGGCGGTGGGCCGTCGGGGTCCATGCCGTAGAGGCGGTAGGTGCCGGCCGACCAGATCAGGCGACCGTCGGAGACGCGGCTCTCGAAGCTGCCGATCCGCGCCATCTCCTCGGCCTCGGCGAGCCGCCGCTCGTTCTCGCGCAGCTCGGTGACGTCCTGCGTCGTCCCGCGGATCAGCCGCGGCTCGCCGTCGGGCCCGATGACGACCTCGATCGTCGTCCGGCTCACGCGCGCGACCGGCGTGTGCATCCGGTACTCGACCTCGACCGGGACGCCCGGCTCGGCGTAGGCGCGGGCCGCCGCGTCGTTGATCCGCTGGTGGTCCTCGGGGACGACGTGGCTGAGCAGGTCGTCGCGGTCCCACGGCGGGTCGACGTCGGGGTCGCGGCCCTGGATGGCGAACATCTCGCGCGTGTAGAAGCGCTGACCGGTCAGGAGGTCGACCTCCCAGCTGCCGACGCGGGCGACGCGCTGCGCGTCCTCCATCCGCCGCAGCGTCTCGCTCGCCTCGTCGGCGGCCTTGCGCTCGGCGCTGACGTCGCGCGCCACGCCGTAGAAGAAGCCGTCGCGCTCGTCGCGGGCGGTCGTCCAGCGCAGCCAGACCCAGTGGCCGTCGGCGTGGCGGTAGCGGTTCTCGACCTGCGCCGAGGGGTCCTCGTGCGCGATCGCCTCGATCGCCTTGGCCGTGCAGTCGGTGTCGCCGGGATGCAGCAGCTCGGAGATCACGCGGCCGGCGAGCTGCTCGGGGCGGTAGCCCAGGACCCGCTCCCAGCTCGGGTTGACGCTGACGATCCGGCGCTCGTCGTCGACCACGATCAGCAGGTCCCGGCTCAACATGAAGAGCTGCTGGGCGTGGCGCGGCGCGATCCCGGTCATTCCAGGAGCCCCGCCCGCATCGCGGAGGCGACGGCCGCGGCCCGGTCCGAGACGCCGAGCTTCTCGTAGAGCGACTGGAGGTGCGTCTTGACCGTGGACGGGCTGAGGTGCAGCTGGCGCGCGATCTCCGGCGCCGAGCCGCCCTCGGCGATCAGCCGCAGGACCTCCTGCTCGCGCGGGCTCAGGACCGGCCGGCTCTCGGTCTCCCGGAGCTGGATCTGGGCGGCGAGGCCCGACTGGATCTCGGGCGAGAGGACCGTCTGGCCGCGGGCGACGGCGGCGACGGCGTCGAAGATCGCGGCGCGGTCGGCCTCCTTGGAGAGGTAGGCGGCGGCGCCGAGCGCGACCGCGCGGTAGACGAGCTCGGAGTCGACGTGCGCGGAGAGGAAGACGACGCGCGTGGCGATCCGCTCGCGGGCGATCGCGTTGAGGACCTCGGTGCCGGTCAGGCCGGGCATCCGCACGTCGAGGACCGCCACGTCCGGGCACAGACGGCGGATCTCGGGCAGGGCGACGCGCCCGTCGGCGCACTGGGCCACGAGCTCGAGGTCCGGACGCTCCTTGATGGCCCGGACCAGGCCTTCCCGGTACATCGGGTGGTCGTCGGCGACGAGCACCCGTACACGGCTCATGCCGCCTTATAACTGCTCACCGCAG
Source organism: Conexibacter sp. (assembly GCA_025964215.1). GTDB lineage: Bacteria > Actinomycetota > Thermoleophilia > Solirubrobacterales > Solirubrobacteraceae > Baekduia. Next base: position 249 of record JAOPZG010000384.1, on the reverse strand, counting down.
AGCGAGCAAGCGGCGGCAGATGTCGTCGCGCGCGAGATCCTTGCTCAGCACCGCACGCACGCCGGCGGCCTCCGCGGCGCTCGCCAGCGACTCTGTCGCGCTGCCGGTCAGCAGGACGACGTGGACGCCCCCGAGCTCGTGCAGCCGGCGTGCGACCTCGAGGCCGTCGAGGCCTGGCATGCGGACGTCGAGCAGGGCGACGTCAGGCGATGCCTCCCGGATGATCTCCAGCGCCTCGACGCCGTCGCA
>JAOPZG010000323.1 GCA_025964215.1 Conexibacter sp. | reverse complement strand
CGGCGCCGTCGACCACGGCGAGCGCGTCGGTCTCCAGCGCGCCGTCGTCGGCGAGGCTCGGGGTCGCGTCCTGCGGGCGCAGCACGCGCTCGCCCGCCGGGCTCCCCTGGAGCAGCGCCTGCGCCGCGAGCTTCCGCGGGTCCTTGCGGTAGAGCGACATGATGGCCTTGGCGGCGCCGATCCGCCAGAGGTACGTCGAGGAGTCGTCGCCGAGCGACGCGAGCACCTTCCACGCGGCGGAGTGGCGCACCGGCGTCGAGTCGTAGAACAGCTGCGCGTAAGGGATCTCGCTCGACCCATAGGCCTTGAGCGCGCGCTGCAGGTTCCCGACGCCCATGTGGTAGCTCTCGACCGCGAGGTCGTCGCGCCCGAGCTGCCCCTTGGCGAACTCGAGGTACCTGGTCGTGGCCTCCAGCGCCTTGCGCGGGTCGAAGCGCTCGTCGACCTTGCGCCGCGCCGCCTTCAGCTTCGCGATCCGCGTGAAGGACGTCGAGCGCGCGATCCGCGCCGTGAGCTTCTCCGAGGCGGCGACGTCGACCTTCAACCCCAACAACCCGGTCGCCGTCTGGGCGAGGATCTGCGTGAGGCCGGCGGCGGACTCGAGGTCGTTCGAGGCCACCGCGTCCGGCCGCCCCGCGCTCTCCAGGAAGACGATCGCCTCGAGCGTGTCCGGATCCTGCTTCGCGCGCTTGGCGACGTCCTCGATCGTCGGACGCAGCTTCTGCACGCGCTCCGCGGTCGCGAGCGCGCCGCCCGGGCTCTTGGCGTACAGGACGTGGCTGAGCCCCGCCGCGCCGCGCGCCTCGAAGTCGGCGCGGCGGTCGGCGTCGTAGGCGAACGGGTCGCGGGTGGTGTCGGTCGCGCCGCGGCCCGGGGCCAGCCGGCGTGGGCCGGAAGGCTCGCCGCTGCGACCCAGCACCACGATGACGGCCCCTGCCAGGACGACGACGACGGCCACCAGGAGGGCCAGTCGACGGTTGCGCATCGTCCGGGCACCGTGGCACATTCGCGGACCTTGCGCGTCCTCCGTCAGACCCCCGCGACCCCGCTCGTCCTCGACGACGACCTCGTCGTGCAGGGCGAGAACCTCGCGGTCCTGCCGCTGCTGCCCGACGGCGCGTTCGACATGGTGTACATCGACCCGCCGTTCAACACCGGGCGCTCGCAGGCCCGCTCGAACCTCCGCGCGGTCGCCGACCCTGCGGGCGAGCGCACGGGCTTCGCGGGCCGCCGCTACCGCACCGAGCAGGTGCACGGCCCGGACATGGCCTACGCCGACTCGTTCGACGACCTCCCCGCCTACCTCGCCCCGCGGCTGCTCGAGGCGCGGCGGCTGCTCGCCGACCACGGGACGCTCTACGTCCACCTCGACCCGCGCGAGAGCCACTACGTCAAGGTCCTGCTCGACGAGCTCTTCGGCCGCGCCTGCTTCCTCAACGAGCTGATCTGGGCCTACGACTACGGCGCCAAGACACGCTCGCGCTGGCCGGCCAAGCACGACGTGATCCTCGTCTACGTCAAGGACCCGCAGCGCTACTGGTTCGACGACGCCGAGGTCGACCGCGAGCCCTATATGTCGCCCGGCCTCGTCACGCCCGAGCAGCGCGCGCTCGGCAAGCGGCCGACCGACGTGTGGTGGCACACGATCGTCCCGACGAGCGGCAGCGAGCGCACCGGCTACCCCACGCAGAAGCCGCTCGGCGTCGTGCGCCGGACGGTGACTGCGTCCTCGCGCCCCGGCGGCTGGTGCTTGGACTTCTTCGCCGGCTCGGGCACGCTCGGTGTCGCGGCGCGGGAGCTCGGCCGGCGCTTCGTCCTGGTCGACGCGTCGCCCGACGCGGTCGACGTCTGCGAGCGGCGCCTGGGCGCCGGCGGCGCTACGCCGGGGTCGAGGAGACCAGCCGCGCGCTGACGACGATCCGCTTCGCCGCGCTGTAGAGCGGGTGGCAGGCGGTCAGCACGAGCTTGTGGCTGCCGGCGCGCGAGACGAGCGAGGACGCGTCCGACGGCGTGGTGATGCGGGTCCCGGTCACCTTGTAGGTGAACTGCCCGTAGGGCATGCGCATGATGATGCGCGAGCCGGGGGAGAGCTCGTCGACGCGGCGGAACGGCGCGCCGTAGGTCGTGCGGTGGCCGGCGAGGCCGACGGTCCCGACGAGTCCGGGGAGGACGGTGCCGCGGTAGTGGCCGGGCCCCTTCTTCAGCGACGGGTGCGTCGTGGACTCCACGAAGACGGTCTTCAGCCCGATCCGCGGGATGTCGATCGAGCCCATCGCGGAGCCGTCGGGCCGCTTGGCGTCCAGCAGCGTGAGCGCCTGGCGCCGCATGCGCGTGGCGGCGCTCTCGCCCTTCGCCTTCGGCGCGGCGGCGAGCATGTGCTGCAGGCCGCTGAGGTCGGTGCGCAACTCGGCCTGGTCGTGGGACTGCTGGAGCGCGGTGATCGGCTCCTGCCAGACGATGGTCAGGATGCCGTCGGCCAGCAGCGCGACGCCGACGACGAGGCCGGCGAGCAGCAGCAGGGCGTAGATCAACCACGCGGCACTGTCCTCGGGCCGGCGAATGGCGTTCCAGAGCGTGACGGCGAGGGCGACGAGGACGGGCACGGTGACGGCGAGCGGGTAGAGCGGGACGGCGACCGTGGTCGGCTGTCCGCCGACAGGCGTAGCTGTGGTCGTGCTGGCCGAGCTGTACAGGCGGTTGTTGCCGGCGTCGACGGCGGCGGGATACGCCTCCGGGCAGTGCCCCGCCCACA
>JAOPZG010000321.1 GCA_025964215.1 Conexibacter sp. | reverse complement strand
GGGCGGCAGGCCCGACCCGGGCAGCGCCGTGACGTAGATCGGCCCGCTGTCCAGGTCCCGGTACTGGAACATCAGCCCCGTGAACCCGTTGTCGCCCGTCGACTCGGTGATCGACGTGTTCATCGCGTCGTTGCTGTGGCCGGGCGGCGCGTCGGCGGCCTTGGCCGCGGGCGTCCACGTCATGCCGCCGTCGTCGGAGACGACGTAGTCGGTCTCCCACGGGATCTCCGAGGCGTTCGTCGCGACCTGGAAGGCCGCGATGAGCCGGCCGTTGGCCGGGTCCTCGGCGATGTCGCCGGTCTCGACGTCGACGTCCTGCGCCGGCATGATCTTCGAGCGCGGACCCAACGTCGTGCCGGTGAGCTTGCGCACCCAGAAGTTCGGGTCGGGCGGCGACGTGTGGTAGAAGACGAACGTCCCGGCCGGCCCCGAGACGATCTTGGGGGCGAAGGGCTGGTGGTCCTCGTCGGGCAGCAGGATCTCCGACGACCAGTCGGCCGCCGCGGCGAGGTCGGCGAGCGGGCAGCCTGCGCAGTCGTAGGTGCGGATGCCGATCCCACCCGCCTGCTGGCGCAGGTAGGCCGTCGCGAACGAGCCGCGGCCGCGCTGGACCAGCACGGGGTTGCCACCGTCGGGGAACGGGACGAGCCGGCCGGCCGTGATCTGGCCGTCGCTCATGGGCGGCGGCGGTTGGTTGCCGAGCACGAACAGGCCGTCGTTGCCGCTGTTGCCGTGGATGTCGCCGCCGTAGGCGTCCTGCACCGTGACGAACCGGTTGTCGGCCTCGTCGTAGACCGTGTCGGAGCGGTCGTCGGAGAAGACGGCCCCCTGGTCGGCCGTGTACTTGGGGCCGTTGGCGCGCGCCTGCCCGCTGGAGGAGTCGAACGTCGCGCCGCCGTCGGCCGAGTGCATGGTGATCTCGCGGTCCACGCCCTGGAAGTTCGACCACGGCGGGTTGCTCGTGCCGTAGGCCTGCCAGTCCAGGGGACAGACGCCGTGCGTCGTGATGTACACGTCGCCGAACCGCGTCACCATCACCCGCGGCTTGTCGCCGTGCCAGCGCGAGTCGGACTGGTCCTGCTTCCACGCGATCGGCTGCGTCGTGCCGCCCGGGTCCGTCGTGCACTCGGGCGTCAGGTCGACCGTGGTCGCGCAGGTCGTCGCCCCGCGCGGGATCTGGCAGTAGTCGACCGTGTCGTACGAGTTGGCGTGCGTGACGTCCCAGACGACGTGCGTGGTCCCGTCGCGATCGGTCACCGCCGACGGGTCGGTGCCCGTCGGCGTCAGCACGTCCCAGGCCTGGGCGGCGGGCGCGACCGCGAGGACCGCGAGGACGAGCAGGGAGGCGAGGAGCGCGAGGGCGGCGCCGCGCCGCGCTGCGTCCCGCAGAGGTCGTTCGGGCGTCGTCGCTCGCATGGTGGGTGCGGCACCCTCGCACTTCAAACCGGTCCGTCGCATCGGGGGTGGACCCTGATCTTTGGGGCGGGCCGCGGCGCGGCGTCGGGCGCCTGCCCCAGAACGACGAAAGCCCCGCGTGAGCAGGGCTTTCGAAAATGCGCCGAAGAGGACTCGAACCTCCACGGGGGAATCCCCCCACAAGGCCCTCAACCTTGCGCGTCTACCAGTTCCGCCACCGTCGCGTGACAGGCGTTGGTGAGCATAGCGAGCGCGTCGGGTCGGCGACGGTCTCATTGATTCCGTCTGGAGACCCCGCTACCTTCACGAACATATGTTCGACCGAGACGCGAGTGGCGAAAGGTGACCCCGATGGATCTGACCAAGCGCCAGCAGGAGATCTTCGACTTCATCAAGCGGTACTCGGCCAAGCACGGGTACCCGCCCACGGTGCGGGACATCGGCAAGGCCGTGGGCCTCGCCTCGTCCTCCACGGTGCATGCCCACCTGGCCAACCTCGAGAAGCTGGGGGTGCTGCGGCGGGATCCGTCGAAGCCGCGGGCGCTCGAGCTGCTCGACAAGGCGTCGTCGGCGGTCGGCAGCGCGGTCGAGGACGCGGTGGACAACGTGCGGTCGCTCGTGCGGCCCGCCGGCCTGCCCCTCGTGGGCTCGGTCGCCGCGGGTCAGCCGATCCTCGCCGAGGAGAACATCGAGGAGTACGTGGAGGTGCCGCCGGTCGCCGGTGGGGACAGGGGCGAGTACGTCCTGCGCATCCGCGGCGAGTCGATGAAGGACGCGGGCATCCTGGAGGGCGACTACGTCGTCGTCCACAAGCAGGAGAACGCGTCCGACGGCGACATCGTCGTGGCGCTGGTGGGGGAGGAGGCGACGGTCAAGCGGTTCTTCCGCGAGGTCGACCACATCCGCCTCCAGCCCGAGAACGCGGCGATGGAGCCGATCCGCTCGAAGGACGTGCGGATCATGGGCCGGGTCGTCGGACTCTTCCGGAGCGTGTGACATGAGCACGACGCTCAGCTTCGATCTCTTCCGGCCCTCGATCCTCGACCCGGTCGAGGATGGGCCACGGCTGCGTGGGCCGGGCTTCACGCGCGATCGCGAGTCAGGGCGGATCACCGCCCCGGCGGCGCCGATGGGCAGCGATCGCGACGCCCACGAGTCGATGGTTCCAAAGGGCGGTGGGCCGACCCTCGACGACCTGGTCGTCGGGGTCTGGGAGGGCCTCACCGCACACCGCACCGTCGCGTGCCTGGCCTGCGGCGAGGCGATGTCGCCTCGCTACAGCGCCGGCTCCGCGCCGGTCGGCGGTCGCTGCCGCAGCTGCGGCACGACGATCGCCTAGCGGCGCGTCCCGGCGGGAGTTCAGGCCCGCCGGGACGCGACCGCACGGCGGTCGGCGGCATCGCGGCCGTCGACATGCACCCCTTGCGCCCCGCCCCCACAGCGCTACGCTCGCTCGTGCACGCCGGACGGCCGCGGCGGGGAGAAATCCCGTCGAGGAAAGTCCGGACACCACAGGGCATGGTGGTCGGCGCAAGTCGACCCGGTGAAAGCCGCGGGAAAGTGCCACAGAGACATACCGCCGATGGCCGGGGCGCACGTGCTCCCGGCACAGGCAAGGGTGAAAAGGTGCGGTAAGAGCGCACCGCCGTCATGGCGACATGGCGTGGCCAGGCAAACCCCACCAGGTGCAAGGCCAAGCAGGACCGTTCGCAGGCTGCCCGCCGAGGTCCAGGTCGGCCGCGTAGATGGATGGTCGTCCAAGACAAGATCCGGCTTACAGGCGTGCTACGGCGAGGGCCCTCTTCGGAGGGCCCTCGCTATTCGCTCACCCGTAGGCTCCGAGCGTGCGCTTCTCCCTCCTCTACGAGCACCAGCTTCCGCAACCGTGGGAGGCCGGCGCCGAGCACCGCCTGCTGCAGGAAGCGCTCGAGCAGATCGCGCTCGCCGACCGCCTCGGCTTCGCCGGCGTCTGGGCGCCCGAGCACCACTTCCTGGAGGAGCACGCGCACTCCAGCGCGCCCGCCGTCTTCCTCGCCGCCGCCTCCCAGCGGACCGAGGACATCAGGTTGGGCCTCGGCCCCGTGCCGCTGCCGCCCGGCTTCCAGCACCCCGCGCGCGTCGCCGAGGCCGCCGCGACGCTCGACCTCGTCTCCTCCGGACGCGTCGAGATCGCCACCGACGAGGGCGCGACCGGTGCCGAGCTCGCCGGCTTCCGCGTCGACCGCGCGAGCACCCGCGCGCAGTGGGCCGAGGCGCTCGAGGTCCTCGCGCGGATGATGGTGGAGACGCCGTTCGCCGGTGCCGACGGGGAGCACCTGGCGATCCCGCCGCGCAACGTCGTCCCCAAGCCGATGCAGCAGCCCCACCCGCCGCTCTGGTCCTCGGCGAACCGCCGCGAGACCCTCCGGCTCGCCGCTGAGAAGGGCCTCGGCGCCCTCGCCCTCACGTCCGTCGAGCCGCGCGACGCCACGGCCTGGGTCGACGAGTACTACGACATCATCACCTCGGATCGCTGCGTCCCGGCCGGCTTCGCGATCAACCCCAACATCGCGATCGCGCTGCCGATGATGGTGCACGCCGACGAGGGCGAGGCGATCGCGCGCGGGATCGACGGCGCGCACTTCGCCGCCTACTCGCGCGGCCACTACGAGGTCTTCGGCGAGCACCAGCCGGGGCGCACCTCGCTCTGGGACGAGTTCCTCGCACGGCGCGAGGACGTCGGCTTCTCACGCGCCGCGATCACCGCTGACGGCAAGCCGCTCGGCGTCAAGGTCCTCAACAACGGACTTGCATCGCTCCGTGGAGCGATCGGGACCCCCGAGCAGGTGCGCGAGCTGATCGGTCGCTACGAGGAGGCGGGCGTCGACGAGCTCGTGCTCGGCGTCCAGGCCGGCCGGACCGAGCACGCGCACATCATGGAGGCCTTGGAGCTGTTCGCTTCCGAGGTGATGCCGGAGTTCGCGGCCCGGCGAC
>JAOPZG010000261.1 GCA_025964215.1 Conexibacter sp. | reverse complement strand
CGCGCGCCGCGGCGACGGCGCGCGCCACGTCGGCGGCGCCCGCCTGGGCGACCTGGGCCAGCGGCTCCTCGGTCGCCGGGTTGATCGTCGGCGCGTACGCGCCGCCGTCCGGCTCTACGAACTCCCCATCGATGAACAGCCCGTAGCGCTCGCGCAGCCGGACGTGGTCGGTGGACTCCGGCGCCGGGGAGTACTCCCAGCGCAGCGGCGCGCGGCGCCCGGCGGTCGCGGTGATCTCTCGCTCGGTCGTGCTCACGCGCTTCCTACTCCTTCGAGAAGTCCTCGGCGCGCCCGTAGCGGCCGGTCTCGGTCTTGGCGTACTGCAGCAGCAGGTCGTTGAGCACCGACGAGGCGCCGATGCGCAGCAGGTCCGGCGTCATCCACGCGTCGCCCAGCGTCTCCTTGACGAGCACGAGGACGTTCAGCGCGGCCTTCGAGTCCGAGACGCCGCCGGCGGGCTTCATGCCCACGACGCGCCCGGTGCGCTGCGCGTAGTCGCGGATCGCCTCGAGCATCACGAGGATGACGCCGGGGGTCGCGCCCTCGGCGGCCTTGCCGGTCGAGGTCTTGATGAAGTCGGCGCCCGCGTCCATCGCGAGCATCGAGGCGTGGCGGATGTGGTCGTAGGAGCCGAGCTCGACGGTCTCGAGGATCACCTTGAGGTGCGCGTCGCCGCACGCCTCCTTGATCTGCTCGATCTCGTCGGAGACGCGCGCGTCGTCGCCCGAGAGGTAGGCGTCGCGCGAGATGACCATGTCGATCTCGTCGGCGCCGTCGGCGACGGCGAGGCGCACCTCCTCCAGGCGCGTGGCGAGCGGCGTCTGCCCGGCCGGGAAGCCGGTGGCGACGGAGGCGACGTGGACGCCCGAGCCCGCGACGGCGTCGCACGCGGCGCGCACCATCGTCGGGTAGACGCAGACCGCGGCGCACGAGGGCACCTCGGGATAGGCGGGCGAGGGCGTGACGGCCTTGGCGGCGAGCTGGCGCACCTTGCCCGGCGTGTCGGCGCCCTCGAGGGTCGTGAGGTCGAGCATGGAGATGGCGAGCAGCAGGCCCTCGCGCTTGGCGTCGCCCTTGATCGAGCGCTTGGCCAGCGCGTCGACCCGCTCCTGGATGCCGACGCGGTCGACGTGCGGCAATGTCCTGGTGGGACTCATATGCGTCCCAGGGTAGAGGTCTGGGACTACTTGCCCTCGCGCGTGTACGGCACGCCGTCGGCGGCCGGCGGCGTCGAGCGCCCGACCACGCCCGCCACGGCGATCAGGGTCAGCACGTAGGGCAGCGCCTGGAAGAGCGTCGCGAGCTGCGGCGAGAACTCCGGCAGCCGCTGCGCGAGCGCGCTGGAGAAGCCGAAGAGCAGGGTCGCGGCGAGCAGCCCGCCGGGCCGCCAGCGGCCGAAGATCAGCGCCGCCAGCGCGATGAAGCCGCGGCCCGCGGTCATGTTCTGCGAGAACGAGTGGACGAAGCCGATCGACAGGAACGCGCCGCCGAACGCGGCCAGGCCGCCGCTCGAGATGACCGCGGCGTAGCGGACCTTGAAGACGCTGATGCCGACCGTCTCGGCCGCCTTCGGGTTCTCGCCGACCGCCCGCAGCCGCAGGCCGAGACGCGTGCGGAAGACGACGACCCACACCAGGATCACCGCGATCAGCGAGCCCCAGACGAGCAGGTTGAGCTGCGAGATCGCCTGGCCGATGAAGCCGAGCGAGTCCGTCGGGAGGTTGATCTCCGGGACCGCCGGCAGGTTGTCGGGCGTGCCGTTGGCGCCGTAGGTGTCGACGTACATGTAGCCCGTGAGGCCGAGCGCGACGAAGTTCAGCGCGGTGCCCGAGACGATCTGGTCGGAGCGCAGCGAGATCGCGAAGACCGCGTGGATCGCGGCGAGCGCCATGCCGGCGAGGACGCCGATCAGGATCCCGCCGACCCACGAGCCGGTCTTGTCGGCGCCGTAGGCCGCGAAGAACGCGCCCATGAGCATCATGCCCTCGAGGGCGATGTTCACGACGCCGGAGCGCTCGCTCACGAGGCCGCCGAGCGCGGCGAAGGTCAGCGGCGTGGCGTAGCGGAGCATCGCGGCGGTCAGCGCGCTCCAGGAGACGACGACCTCGAGGTGCGAGACGCCGGAGCGCGACGCGCCGTAGGCGCCCAGCGCGCCGAAGAGCGCCGCGAAGATCGCGCCGCCGCCGACGCGGCGCTCGCCGCCGCCGATCGCCAGCACGCCGAGGACGATCGCGATCGCGGCGAGCACCAGCGACGGGACGATCGTGCGGACCTCGAACGGCGGCAGGGTGATGACGAACGCGATCAGCCCGAGCGCGATGCCGCCCCAGCCGAGCGCGCGCTCGCGCGTGAGCCCCGCGCCGTCTGAGCCCTCCGGCGCGCGCAGGCCCTTGATGATGGTGTCGGTCGTCATGCCGGCACCTCGGCCTTGGCGGGCGCCGCGCGCCGCGGCCGCAGCTTGTTGTAGATCAACAGGATCAGGACGTCGGCGCTGACGAACAGCACGACGAGGCCCTGGATCACCGTCGTCAGGTTCTGGGCGAGCTCCGGCTCGAAGACCGCGGGGTCGAGGTTGCGCACCGACGTGCCGTTGACCAGGGCGCCGAAGAGCAGCGCGGCCAGGCAGGTGCCGATCGCCGTGTTGCGCCCGAGCAGCGCGACCGCGATCCCCAGGAACGCGAGCTGCGTGCCCTGGATGTCGTTGGTCGCCAGGTGGAACTGCCAGCCGAGGACGTCGAGCGAGCCGGCCAGGCCGGCGAGCGCGCCGCAGGTGCCCATGACCAAGACGTAGGTCCTGCCGACCTTGATCCCGGAGTAGCGCGCCGCCTCGGGGTTGAAGCCGACCGCGCGCGCCTCGTAGCCCTTGGTCGAGCGGTTGAGCAGGATCCAGTAGACGAAGGCCGCGGCGAGCGCGACGAAGATGCCGATGTGGAGGCCCTGGAGCTCCGGGTCGCCCCAGAAGACGTGGAGCTTGGCGCTCGCCACGACGTCGTTGGAGATCGGCACGTCGGGCTGGGTCCCGTTCTGCAACGGCCCGCCGAGGCCGAAGAGGTAGACGCCCATCCAGATCGCGATCCAGTTGAGCATGATCGTGGTGATCACCTCGTTGGCGCCGGTGATCGCGCGCAGCGCGCCGGCGATCCCGGCCCACGCCGCGCCGGCCGCCGTCGCCAGCAGCATGCAGAGGATCACGTGCAGGACGTGCGGCATCCCGGCCCACGACGAGCCGGTCCAGACCGCGACGATCGAGCCGACGATGTACTGGCCCTGGCCGCCGATGTTGAACAGGCCGGCGCGGAACGCGTAGCCGACGGCGAGGCCGAGCAGGATCAGCGGCCCGGTGATCAGCAGCGTCTGCTGGAGGTTGATCGCCGCGGTCGAGCGGTCGGCGCCCGAGGTCCACGGGAAGAGCCACTGCAGGCCGGTGCCGTCGAAGATCGCCTTGTAGGTGTCGATCGGGTTGTGCCCCGTGACGAGCACCACGAGCCCACCCACGAGGAACGAGAAGAGCACCGTGATGATCGGCGTGATGACGCCGCCGGACTTCAGCGCGGTGCCGAGGCGGGCGCCGACGGTCGCGCCGCCGCCGAGGTCGTACTCGGGTTGAGAACTGGGCCCACCCACCGGAACGTCCGGCCCGGCCGGCGTCTGCTCGCTCACGAGGCCACGCGCGCGGCGCCGCCGCCGGTCATGAGCAGGCCGAGCTCCTCGTCGGAGGCGCCCGGCGGCAGCTCGCCGACGATGCGCCCGTCGTAGATCACGAGGATCCGGTCGGCGAGCGCCCGGACCTCCTCCAGCTCGAGCGAGAACAAGAGGATCGCGCGGCCGGCGTCGCGCTCGGCGAGCAGCCGGCGGTGGACGAACTCGATCGCCCCGACGTCGAGGCCGCGCGTGGGCTGCGCGGCGATCAGGGCGTCGGGGTTGCCCGAGACCTCGCGCGCGATGACGACCTTCTGCTGGTTGCCGCCCGAGAGCGAGCGGGCCGGCGTCCCGGGCGTGCCGCCGCGCACGTCGAACTCGTGCAGCAGGCGGCCGGCGGCCTCGAGCATCCGGCGCGGCTTCAACAGCCCGAACCTGGTTCCCGCCCGGTAGTCGTTGAGCGCGAGGTTCTCCGCCAGCGAGAAGTCGAGCACGAGGCCGCGCGCGTGGCGGTCCTCGGCGATGTGGCCGACGCCCGCGTCGCGTGCCGCGCGCGGGGTGCAGTTGGTGATGTCCTTGCCGCGCAGCCGGACGTGGCCGGAGCTGACGTGGCGCAGCCCGCTGATCGCGTCGATCAGCTCGGTCTGGCCGTTGCCGTCGATGCCGGCGACCGCGACGATCTCGCCCGCGCAGACCTGGAGCGAGACGCCGTCGACCGCGGGCAGGCCGCGGTCGTCGATCGCGTGGACGTCCTCGAGCTCGAGCAGCGGCTCGCCGGGCGTGCCCGGCTCCTTCTCGACGCGCAGCACGACGTCGCGGCCGACCATCATCCGGGCCAGCGACGCCTCGTCGGCGCCAGCGGTGTCGATCGTCCCGACCGTCTTGCCGCGCCGCAGCACGGTGACGCGGTCGGCGACGTCGAGCACCTCGTGGAGCTTGTGCGTGATGAAGACGACGGAGGTCCCGCCGTCGCGCAGCGCGCGCAGGACCTCGGCCAGCTCGGCGGTCTCCTGCGCGGTGAGGACCGCGGTCGGCTCGTCGAGGACGAGGATCTTCGCGCCGCGGTCGAGCGCGCGCAGGATCTCCACGCGCTGCTGCTGGCCGACGGAGACGTCGGCGACGCGGGCGTCGGGGTCGACCCGCAGGCCGTAGCGGTCGGAGAGCTCGCGCGTGCGGCGGCGGGCGCCGGCGAGGTCGAGCAGCCCGTTCTTGCGCGGCTCCGCGCCGAGCACGAGGTTCTCGGCCACGGTCATGACCGGGATCAGCATGAAGTGCTGGAAGACCATGCCGATGCCGTGGTCCATCGCCTCGCGCGGCGAGCCGACGTGGACCACGGAGCCGTCCACGAGGATGTCGCCCTCGTCGGGCGTGAGCATCCCGTAGACGACGTTCATCAGCGTCGACTTCCCGGCGCCGTTCTCCCCCAGCAGGGCGTGGATCTCCCCGCGCCGCAGCTGGAGGTCGACGGCGTCGTTGGCCGTCAGCGCGCCGAAGCGCTTGGTGATGCCGCGGAGCTCGAGGACGAGCCCCGCGGCATCGGATGCGTCAGGTGGCGTCACGATGTGCGCCAGGGTACGGCGTGGATCTGGCTACTTGCCGGGGACCGTGTCCGGCGGCGTGATCGAGTTGTCCTTCAACTTCGCCGTCACGCCGTCGAGCTGGCTCTGGTACTTGGCGCCCGCGGCGCTGACCTTGCCGATGCCGGCGCCGCCGTTGGCGACCTCGAACGTCGTGTTGACGCCACCGGTGAACTTGTCGGTCTGGACCTGCTTGATCGTGTCCACCACCGCGACGTCGACCTTCTTGATGGCCGAGGTCAGGATGTGGGAGCCGAGGTAGGCCTGGTCGGCGTCGACGCCGATGCCCTGCTTGCCCTTCTCCTTGGCGGCGTCCAGCGCGCCGAGGCCGCACTGGCCCGCGACCTGGAAGACGACGCCCGAGCCCTGCGCGATCTGGTTGAGCGCGATCTCCTTGCACTTCGCCTGGTCGACGAAGTCCTGGGAGTAGCCGTTGAGCGTCTTGATGCCCGGGTCGGCCGCCTTGGCGCCCGCCTGGTAGCCGGCGATGTAGTGGTCGACCGGCGGGATCTTCTGACCGCCGACGGACGAGATCGTCTTGATGTTGTTGTCCTTGGCGTACAGACCGGCGAGGTAGCCCGCCAGGTAGCCGGACTGCTGCTCCTTGAAGAGCAGGCCCTGGACGTTGGTGGGCTTGCCCTTCAGGCCCGTGGCGTCGACGTCGATGATCGCGAACTTGGTGTCCGGGAACTTCTTGGCGACGGTGTCGATCGCGTCGGCCATCAGGAAGCCGACGCCGATGACGAGGTCGTACTTCTGCTGGGCCAGCGTCGACAGGTTGGGGATGTAGTCGGCGTTGGACTTCGACGTCAGGACGCGGCCGGTGATGCCCAGCTGCGACTGCGCCTGCTGAAGGCCCTGGTTCGCCAGCGAGTTGAACGAGCGGTCGTTGAGGCCGCCGATGTCCGTGACGAGGCCGACCTTGATCTTCTTGGCCGCCGGGGCGGCCGCTGCGGTCGACGTGGTGCCGGAGGACGAGGACGACGAGCTGTTGTCGTCCGAGCCGCAACCAGCAGCGAAAATGAGGATGCCGGCCACGCCGATGGAGGCGATGGCACGGCGAGTGGAACGTGCGCGCACTTGCGAGGTACTCCCTCTGGGATTGAACGGGACTGCGGAGGGACAGAAAGCACGGCCGACCCTGGGCCGCGGCGCAAACCTACAGGTCCACCGGGCGGTCTGGTCGGTTGACCACACCTTCAGTGTCCGAGAACGCCGCATTCAGCGCGGTTTCGGTGATCTCCCGGAGGTCGTCGAGCGTGCAGCCCAAGCGCTCGTGCGCCAGCTCGTACTCGCGGCCGATCGTCGTGCCGAAATACGGGGGATCGTCTGATCCCAGGGTGACCGGGACGCCGGCGGCGCGCAGCGCGCCGAGCGGGTGGTCCTCGTAGGAGGGGAAGACGCCGAGGACGACGTTCGAGGTCGGGCAGACCTCGAGCACGATCCTCCTGTCGGCCAGCTCCCTGACCAGCGCGGGGTCCTCGACGGCCCGCACGCCGTGGGAGATGCGCACGACGCCGGGCAGCTCGAGCGCGGCGCGGATCGACTCCGGGCCCGCGTGCTCGCCCGCGTGGACCGAGCAGCCGAGGCCGGCGTCGGCGGCGATCGCGAAGGCGCGCGCGTAGTCGGAGGCGGGGAAGCCGGCCTCGTCGCCGGCCATGTTGAAGCCGACCACGTAGGGATGGGCGAGCGCGACCGTGCGGCGCGCGACGTCCTCGCAGTCGGCCACGCCGAAGTTGCGGACGATCGAGGAGATGATCCGGCCGGTGATGCCGTGGTCGGCGCGCGCGTCGTCAATGCCCTGCGCGATCCCGGCGAGGTGCTCGGCGTCGTCGAGGCCGACCTTGCGGCCGTGGTCGAGCGAGGCGATCAGCTCGACGTAGACCGCGCCCTCCGCGGCGCACGCGGCGAGGTACTCATAGGTGACGTCGCGGTAGTCCTGCGCGGTCCGGATCGCGCTCGCCGCCTCGTCGTAGGCGCGCAGGAAGTCGAGGAAGTCGATCCAGGCGAAGGCGCCGTCGGCGCGGAAGAGGCCGTCGGGGAGCGTGAGGCCGTTGCGCCGGGCGAGGCGGCGGATCAGGTCCGGCGTCGCGGTGCCCTCGAGGTGGACGTGGAGCTCCGCCTTCGGGACGCCCGCGGTGGGGGTCAGACCCCCTTGAGGGTTTGCGCCACCCCTCAAGGGGGTCTGACCCCCTTCGTGCGTGCTCATCGGAGCACCTCCGCGACGACGGGGACGTCGGGTGGCGCCGTCTCCCCCACCACGATCGCCGCCCGCACCGCGGCCTCCGCCGCGTCCGCGCCC
>JAOPZG010000224.1 GCA_025964215.1 Conexibacter sp. | reverse complement strand
GCAGCGCGGCGTCCTGGGCGCGGCACTGCGCGCGCAGCGCGGCGTCGCCCGTCGGCCGCGAGCCCCCGGGGTCCTTGCCGCCGACGCCGGTCTCGGTCACCCAGATGTGCGCGCCGCGCGTGCACGTGCGCGTGTCGAGCGCCCGTTCCAGCGCGAGCACCGGGTCGGGCTTGCCGGGATCGGGGTCGACCTGCGCGTAGTCGTGCTGCGACCACGTCCGGCTCGCGCACGCGACCGCGTCGGGCAGCCCGGCGACGAACTCCTGGACCGTCGAGCGCCGCGGCGAGGCGACCGTCGAGCCGGCCATCTCGCCGAGGACGAGCTGCTGGTCGCCGGGGACGGCGTCGAGCGCGGCCTTCGCGGCAAGCACGAGCTGGCCGTAGACGGCGGGCGCGAGCGACGGCGAGGACGCGGAGCACTGCGCGCGCTGCGGGCTGATGAAGGCGGGGTGGTTGGGCTCGTTCCACGGGCTCCACCAGCGCACGCTCGCGCCCTGCTGGGCGGCGAGCGCGGCGAGCTGGGTGAGGAGCGCCTTGTAGGCCTCGAGGCCCGCGGCGTTGATGGGGCGGTTGGTCGCGCTCGCGTCCTTGCGCTCGCAGCCCGAGGCGGGGTTGGCGGCCCAGGCGGGGACGCCGGCGATGACGATCTCCACCTGCGGGACGCCGAGGCCCTTGCGCTGGAGCGTGGCGATCGCGGCCAGCTCGTCGGCGATCCCGGCGAACGCGCCGCACGGCGGCTGGCCGCGCAGGCAGCCGTCGGCGGGATGGTGGAGGTCGGCGGGCTGCGCGGGATCCGGCTGGAGCTGGTTCCAGAAGACCGGCACGCGCAGGTAGCGCGGCTTCAGCGCGAGCAGGCGGTCGCGCCAGAGCGCGAGCGCGGGCGGCGTCGCGTGGCCGTCGGCGTCCCAGAGCAGCTGCGCGTTGGACTCCGTGAGGCCGGTCGCCAGGATCGTCGGCTTGGCCTTCGCGGGCGCGGGCGCGCGCTGCGGCGCCGCCGGCGTGGTCGCCGGGCGCTCAGGTGCCTTCGACTCCTCGCCGCACCCGGCGAGGAGCAGCGCGGCGCAGACCGCCGCCGCGCAAGTTCTCGCTAGACGGCGGAAACCTGCTCTTCGTCTTCGACCCGGAACGACGAGCCGCAGCCGCAGGCCGCGACGACGTTCGGGTTGTTGACCTGGAAGCCGGCGCCCTGGAGCGAGTCGACGTAGTCGATGTGGGAGCCGTCCACGTACGGGAGGCTCTGCGCGTCGACCAGGATGCGGAGGCCGTGGTCCTCGAAGACGACGTCACCATCCTTCTGGTCGTCGAACGCGAGCTGGTACTGGAAGCCCGAGCAGCCGCCGCCGCGCACGCCGACGCGCAGGCCGGCGGAGGTGACGTCGGCGCCCTGGGAGTCCAGGAACTCGCGGACCTTGTCGGCGCCCTTCTCGGTGAAGAGGACGCCCTTGGCGTTGAAAGTGACGGTGGTTCCGGTCATCGCTATACAAAGGATAGCGATACCCTCAAGGGCCAATGCCGACGACCGACGAGATCAAGCGCCGCATCGAGGCGGCGATCCCGGAGAGCACCGCCGAGGTGGAGGACTGGACCGGGACCGGAGACCATCTCCGCGCCACCGTCGTCTCCCCCGCCTTCGCCGGTCTGAGCCGCATCGCGCAGCATCGGCTGGTCTACGACGTCTTCGGCGCGGAGATCGGCGGGCCCATCCACGCCCTATCCCTCACCACCCGAGTCCCGGAGCAGGCATGAGCAGCGACACCAACCCCATCCGCGACGCGATCGCCGAGGCGATCCGCGACAACAAGACGATCCTCTTCATGAAGGGGAACCCGGAGGCGCCCGCGTGCGGGTTCAGCGCCCGGACCGTCGCGGCGCTCCAGGCGCTCGACGCGCCGTTCGCCGCCGTCGACATCCTCCCGGATCCGCGGATCCGCCAGGAGCTCTCGGCGCTCTCCAACTGGCCGACGATCCCGCAGCTCTTCTTCGAGGGCGAGCTGGTCGGCGGCTGCGACATCGTCATGGAGATGTTCGAGTCCGGCGAGCTGGCCGAGACGCTGGGCCTCGAGCAGCCGGCCGGCGACGCGGTCGCCGTTCCGGACGCCGGCGGCTCCGCGCCGCTCGGCATCGAGAACCGCCTCAGCTAAGGCCGCACCACGACCCGCAGGTGCGCGCTGCCGCTGATGCGCAGCTGCGGGTCGCGCAGGACCTCGATCTCGCTCGTGGCGGAGTCCCCGCTGGCGTCGCCGGGATCGCGGAAGCTCGCGGTGACGCCGTCCTCGCGCGCGATCCCGGAGAACGCCGCGGCGAGCTCCGTGAGGTCGCGCGGGCCCGGGTCGTCGTCGTTGGAGCTGCTGTCGTCGCCCAAGCTGATGGTGAACGTCGAGGCCAGGTCCTGCGCGTCGCCCGCGCCGGCGACCGCGTCGGCGGCCGAGCCGGTGAGCGACAGGATGTGCGCGCCGGCCGTGAGGTAGCGCGGGACGTGGACGGCGACCGTCCGCCTGAACTTGGCGCCGCGCACGCGCTGGGCGGCGATCCGGACCTTCAGGTCGTGGCCGCGGCGGGCGACGGTCGGCGCGGTCGCGTCCAGGATGTACGCCTGGCGGAGGTCGCGGCGCAGCTTGAGGCTGACCGCGGCGCTCGTGACGTGGAGCGCGCCGAAGTTGTAGGCGTCGAGCAGGCTGGTGGCGCCGGCGAAGTCGGCGACGAGCGGCGCGGCGGGCGCGGTCGGCGAGCCGCCGACGTAGGTGTTGCAGAACCGCAGCGGCGCCTTGCGCTCGCGGATCGTGATCCGCACGCACATCTGGCCGCTCTGGCGGGCGGGCGATCCGCGCAGGACGTCGTAGGCCGCTTGCGCGACGGCGACGGGGCCGACCTGGGTCAGCGACGAGGTGCCGGTCGGCTGGCCGGCGCCGGTCTCGTCGGCGATCTCGACGTTCTCGTGGACGGTGCGTCCGCCGTCGAGGTCCGTGGCCGAGACGCGCAGCGGGAAGCGGTCGGGCAACGCGCCGAGGCGGCCGACGACGGCGGAGGGCGCGTCATCGGTCAGCGTCCCGAGGTCGTGGCCGGGCGCGGCGAGCTTGTAGCTCGTGACCGTGTCGGAGTCGATCGGGTTGTTGACCACCGTGTAGACGTAGACGTCCTGGAGCAGGAGCGAGCGGCGGCCGGCGGCGTCGAGCGGGTGGCCGAAGGCCCAGACCGTGTCGCCGTCGACGTAGGTGACGGTGCCGACGGCGCCGGCCTCGATGTCGCCGCCGGCGAGGCCGACCGCGACCGAGCTGCCGGGCTGCAGCGTCTGGACCGGGAACGCGG
>JAOPZG010000214.1 GCA_025964215.1 Conexibacter sp. | reverse complement strand
TCCGTGGCTTCCTCGCCGACAGCTACTGGTCGGCGGCGATCCTCGTCGTCCTCGCGCTGGTGCCCTACCTCGTCCTCTCGACGACCGTCGGCGCCGTCGGCGCCCAGGTCGGCAAGGACGTCGGACTCGGCACGCAGGCCCTGTCGCTGACCAACGGGATGAGCAACGCCGCGTACGCCGCGGGGACCGTGATCGCGCTGGCGCTCACCGTGCACTTCCACGGCCGGCGGCTGCTGGTCGGCTACGCGTTCCTGTTCGTGCTCGGCTCGGTCGCCGCGGCCTGGGCGCCGGTGCCGGGGCTCTTCGTCGCGGGCCGCGTGGTGCAGGGCGGCACGACCGGGTTGATGCTCATCGCCGCGGTCCCGCCGTTGGTCGTCGGCTGGCCGCCGAAGCGGCTCCAGACCACGGCCATCATCATGAACATGGGGATCTTCGGCGCGGTCGCGCTGGGTCCCGTCATCGGCGGCGTGATCGCGAGCGCGGGCGGCGAGGCGTGGCGGACGCTCTTCTGGATCGTCACCGGCCTCGGCGGCAGCGCGCTGCTGTTCTCACTGCTGACGTTCTACGACCAGGAGCCCATCTTCCCGGAGGCGCCGTGGTCGCCGGGCGCGCTCGGCGCCGCGGCAGCCGGCTGCGGGCTGACGTTCTTCGGCTCCTCAGAGCTGACGTCGCACCCGTTCGTCAGCCCGTGGGTGATGCTGCCGTTGTTGAGTGGGATCGCGCTGATCGTCGGGCTCGTGCTCGAGCAGTACCACTCCAAGCGGCCGCTGATGCCGCTGCGCGAGCTGACGAGCACGTTCCCGGTGGTCGGCATCATCGTGGCGATCACGGCCGGCGCGTCCTCGGTCGCGATCATCGAGCTCGTCGAGGCCGCGCTGTCGGCCAAGGGCACCTCCCCCGGCCACGTCGGCGCGCTCTTCCTGCCGGAGTTCGGCGGCGCGCTGGTCGCCGCCGCGCTGTTCGGCGCGCTCTTCCACACCAAGTGGATCAAGATCATCGCCCTGACCGGCCTCATCTGCGTCTCCGTCGCCGCCGCCGTGCTGACGGGCGTCGGCACCAGCGGCGAGACGATCGTCTGGATCGGCACGGGCATCCTCGGCTTCGGCGTCGGGGCCTCCGTCGCGCCCGCCCTCTTCGTCGCCGGCTTCTCGTTGCCCTCCAACAACATCGCGCGCATCTTCGCGTTGATCGAGCTGTTGCGTGCCGTCGCCGCGTTCTCCATCGCCCCGATCGTCGTCCACATCGCCACCACCACCGGCAGCACGCCGGCGATCGGCACCCGCACCGGCCTCTGGATCTGCATGGGCATCGCCGCGACCGGCGCCGTCCTGGCCGTCTACCTCTTCGTCCTGGCCCGCGCGAAGCCGCACCACCCGCAGATCGAGCGCTGGATCGGCGGGACGGAGCCGGCCTTCAACTCGCCGGCGCTGGCGGCGGCGCTGCGCGGGCTGAACACGGATCCGCCATCAGGGTCGGACTTCCCGGGGCACGAGGAGCGGGCGATCCGCGCGGTGTCGTCGGCGACGGGGCGGTAGGCGGTCAACTCGCGAGCACGCCGGTAATTAGCGCTAGCTCCTTGATCACGTTCTTCACTTGCCCATGGTAGGTCCCGATCTGCACGATCCCGATGCCGACGGATCGACCGTGAGCGATCACGTTGCGATTTGCCACAACACTGTCTAGAGCAGCCTTGCGCTCGTCTTGAAGAACGAGATCAAGGGAAACCCGCCACGCAGGGTTGAAGTCTCCAGCAAGGGCAGCAAGATCGTTGGCGTTGAGGTTGCGCACTCGAGCTAGACGGCGCTCGGCGTATCGATGCACTTCCGTGGACGCGCGCGTACGTACGAACTCACCGAAGATCGATTTGACCGACTGCTCGACGTAGCCAGCAACCAGCACGCAGGCGTACCGCGCGAGGTCAGCCTGTAGCTCCGGCGATTCTGTAACCGCCGCTTGCTTGGCCCGAGCGAGGACCGCGTCAACCTGTTGCGCATGCCGCTCGACGTCGTGCCAGATCATGGCACTGCGCTGAATGCTTCGACAGCCTGCTTGATACGGAGGCGAACGCGCTCCTGGTCTGCCGTAGAGCGAATGGTTGCATCTACAAATCGATTGTCACCGAGCAGCTGGTCGTATACGTGGCGGACCTGCTCTCTGTCGGTGATTGGCCCTGAGGCAAGCCTGTGCGTCAGCCCCACCATGACAGCGTCGAAGACGGCCGCGCTCAAAGATGTACGTGGCTTGAACGCCTGGCGACCGAGTACGTCATGAACGATCTGAATCGTCTCGGTGAACGACAATGCATAGCGCTCCGCGTCTTCAGGACTGAGGTGGCGCTTTGTAGCCATGAAGGCGTTCAAGAACTCCTTCATAGGACGCAAGTAGCTGTCGTGACGCTCAAGCATTGCCAGATAGCGGAGAATCAACTCCTGGTCCTTGAGACGGGGAGACTTCTTCCCGTAGATGGCGCGCCACGCTGACTCATCGTTGAGCCTTGCAAGCAGATCGTTGAATTCGCCCTGGTAAATGGCAGCTCGAATCTCTTGTGGTTCGAGCTGCGTACCGCCGCTGTTTAGGCGCTCGAAGATGAAGAAGACACTGCTCTGGTCCTCGCTCGGCTGATCCTGCTTAATGACGGTCGCGTGCAGAATGCTGTCGTCAAGTCGCCGCTTGTCGTCCGGCGCGAGTGCCGCGTAGGTGGCGTCACGAAATCTGGTGCGTACGGAATCGAGGCGAAACTCCTCGTCGTCCATCCACCGCCCCGCGTAGAAAGCCTGAAGCGTCCGCAGCCGCTGCTGGCCATCGATCACCAGCAACTTGTTGGTCTCCTCCTCTCTTGAAAGGAAGATCCCCGGGACTGGAAGACCGAGAAGCAACGACTCGACAAAGCGATCTGCCTGCGTCTTGTTCCAGACGTAGTCCCGCTGAAACGGCGGCACCTGAATGTCATTGCGATCCAGCCGTTGAACCAAACCGTCCACGACGAAGTCGACGCCGTACGACGTGATGTCGTACGTGAAGTTGATGATCTCCTGCTCATCCAGGGGATCTACGTCCTCGACGTCTTCTTCGCCGAGCAGACTCAGCTGAGCGGAGCGTCGGCGATAGTCGACCTCGAGATCTTCATCGTCGTTGTCTTCGTGAGTCACGCGACAACCCTACTCAGACGCTACGTATCACTCCGATTCCGTGTGCACGGTTCTCCGGACCTCGAGGTGGCGGCCCTTGTTCGTAGTGCGACCGGAACGCGTCGAGGAACCAATCGTCATCGCTCGACTGACTGACGCGATACAGCCCTTGGGGCCGCTCGACGACGATCTCCCGAGCGCATCGGGCCCGGCATCGCGCGCAACCGTATCGAGACCTGCGTCCGAGAACCCAAGCTGCGTGGCG
This sequence comes from Conexibacter sp., assembly GCA_025964215.1. Lineage (GTDB taxonomy): Bacteria > Actinomycetota > Thermoleophilia > Solirubrobacterales > Solirubrobacteraceae > Baekduia. The sequence continues at coordinate 15,622 of JAOPZG010000214.1, read as the reverse complement.
GACGGACGCTCCCGAGCAAGCGTGGAAAGTAACGCCTTGCCGGGGATTCCTGCGGAAGCCGACGCCGGGACTCGAACCCGGGACCCCTTCATTACGAGCGACGCTGAGGGCTTTTGAGCAGACCCTGGCGTCGCGTCGTAACCGGTGAAGTCCCTGCAAAGCCGGTGGCTTTGCAGACTGGACATGACAGCAGTGTACCGGCCTGAACCATCGTTTCGGACCCCATCCGGACCCCTTCCGCGACTGCTCACTTGGAAGGGACGACTCCGGCGGTCGATGGCTGCTGTTGGGCGATGCCGGCCAGCCCTCGGCTAAGAACGTCTGTACTTGTCCTCGTAGACCTTGCAGAAGTCTGCGTCGTCACAGATGCAGCGGCCGTTGCGGGCGGCACGTGCGGGCTGCGTTACGTCGGCTCCTGCCCCATCCAGGACGTTCAGACGGGTGACAGTGGTGATGGCGGGCGGCCCGTCGATTGCCTCGCGGAGTAATGCTCCGGCGAGCAGGATCCCGGCCAGCGCGGACTGGTGGGCAAGCGGGACGTGGACGTCGGCGACGGGCCGGCCGGCCTGACCCAAGGGAATCACGGCGCCGCCACAGAAACCCTCGACATAGAGTTCTCGAACGGAACGTCCTTCGAACGGCAGAACGACGTCAAGGGGGCGGCCGATGCCTTGAGCGATGGCTTCGAGCATCGGGCGCTGAACTGGACCGCCGGTGTGCAGCAGCGTGCGGACGTCCATCAGCTGATGCGGGATACCGAGCGTCTCGGCCACGAGTTCATCCTCATTGCGATTCCTTCCCGCGGGCAGGTAGAGACAACTGACACAAGCGCCGTCACCGCCGAACGTCGAATGGGCGGAGATCCCAAGATCGCCGGGCTGTGTCCACGCGTTGATGATGAATTCGGGTAGTGAGGCCTGTGCGGCGACGCGGTCGCGAGCGCTGTCGAGGCCGAGCATCATCGTCGGCCAGCGATAGTCGTGCTCGGCCAGGAACGCGCCGAGGTTCGCTCGGTAGCCGTTAAGCTCGAGCTGAACGGAATCGCGAGCGGCAAGGTCAACCTTCACGGCACCCTCGTCCTCACGATTAGCAAGCACGTAGCGCTGTAAATTGCTGAGCTCGACGTCCTCATGGTCGACGACATGGACGACGCCGGCAACTGGCACCCGGGCCAGCGCCCATAAGGCGCCATTGCCGATGGCACCGGCGCCGGCGAGCACCGCGTCGCCGTTGAGCCGTGCTGGCAGTGACGGGTTCGACTCTCCAATTTGGAAGCGCCCGCCGTAGGCGTCAAACACCACGCTCTCAGTCGGCACATCGAGGAACACTCGCCGGAATATGGCGGCGGTAGCCAGACAGGCGGCAGCACCGGCGCCGACCGGGTTGGATGAGTCGCACGTAGCCATCGGCGCGTCGCTGCGAACCCGCGCCACCCAACCGTCGCTCCCAGCGAAGACAGACTCCTCGAACGGGTCGCCGTCGCCGACGACGATGCCGTGCTTCGCGCCGTCGACGATGTCGATGTTGGGGTTGATCGCGCGAGCGAGCGCTGCAAGCTCCCCGGGCCCCCGGATCTCGAGGCTCGGATAAAGGCGCGCGAGCAGCCGCACCGCTAGGTCCGCGAGCGCGCCCGCCTCGCCGTCGAGACTCCGAACGCTAAGCCCAACCGTCGTGGCCTCAAGATGAGCGCGGAACCGGACAGGATCGAAGCCCTCAAGCACCTGAGCCGCAGCGAGGGCGCTGCGGGAGTAGTAGTCGGCGAGCATCAGACGACGTCGACGAGTTCGGCAACGGGCTGGTGGCTGCGCATCCACCCCGCTGAGCTCAGGCGGAATGCGGCGCTGCGAGGAAGCAGGCCGTCGCGACAGAACTCAGGGACAACAAGCGACAAGCCGCCAACAGTTGTGACAATTGGGAAGGTGTCGTCGGTGTCGGAGTGATAGGCGTCGTCGGGATGGGCGTGAATTTGGGCGCCGAGCGTCTCACCGTGCTCGTAGAGCCAGACATTGAGCTGGTGGAGGGCGTCGCCCTCAACACGGACGAGCAGGCCGCTCTCCGTCTTCGCCGATGTCTGCCGTGGGACGTGACCGTTTACGACGCTGAATACAGCGCCCTCCACGTGCCCGGTCCAGACAACGAACAGCTCGAAGCCTCTGGCCCCAGCCCGACGGAGGTGCTCCTCTGTGCCGCTCGCCACTGCGCGAGGGACGACGAAGCGCCGAACATGCTCGAGGGTCAGTTGGGCACCTCGTTCTGCGTGAAGCCGGCGACCTGGGGAACGAGGTTCACGCCATAGCCAGCGATGGGGCGGATGGCGTAATTGTCGATGACCTCGAGGAGGCGAATGAGCCGGCCGGCTCCTGCGGGGCGGTGCAACTCCCACCGATCGCCCGAGTGCGCGGGATGGTCGTGATACTCCCGCACCCCCGCCAGACACAGAAAGGGAGGCTCGTCGCTGCCTACGCCCTCGTAGTCGATGATCAGCGGCTGCTGCTGAATCATACGGGCGCCAGCCGCGCCCGGCATGATTGGGAAGCCCGGGGGCGGGTCGATCTCGGTCTGGCGCAGCATGCGGGTCGGTAGCTCGCTCCCTCGGTATGGCACGCGAGTGAACGGGTCGACGAAGCGCACGGACGGGGGCCTCAGGTCGTAGTCGGCGTAGTCGAATAGCACGCCGCACAGGAGCCCAGCGGGCTTTAGCTGCGGGATCCCCAAGACCACGAACGCCGTCGGAAAGTCTGCCTCCACGACGAACCAGCCGCGCCGCCCGTAGTCGCCGGCGAGAGCGCGGAAGTCGGAGATCTCGCGGTCGAACTTGACCCGCGACACGTCGGGGTCGACTGCCTGGGAGGTCATCAGCCGCCGATACCGGCCTTGAGGTTGAGAAAAATGCGCGCGCCGGCACCGAGGGCACCGAGCTTCGTGCCGAGGTCAAGCGGGTTGCCGTCGGCGTCACGGAACTCCCAGTTGTCCGGTCCCTGGCCGATGTTCCCGGTCTCGTGCAACGCCTTTTCCAAGATGCTGTGCAGCGGCGCCTCGGGACTCGCGGAGATAGGCGCCTCCTGCCCGTTTACCACGACGACGATGTTGATCTGGTGCGACGGCATGACGGAAGGATAACAGAGATCTTCATGGAATTCAGTGAAGTCAATAGGCCGTTCGTCCGAGTTGCGGCGGGCATACTTGCAGCCATCCCCCCATCTGCCGATAGATTCGGTACCGAATGAACCTCGCCATCGCCCACAGTGCACCGCCCACCCACGGCCTTATGCTAGATCCGGGTCAGACCGCCGCGTACCGCGCCGCGCTCGTGGAACCCAGCGGTGTCAAGGAACCGACAGTGCTCGCCATCGACCTTGAGGGTCGGTTTCCGCTCGCGTCGGCGCTGCACGAACTGATCGTGCCGCTAGCACGCGCAGCCCGCTCAGGAAGCCTTGGGCCGCTCATGCTTGTGATCTGCACGCCAAGCGTCCCGCTGCGTGACATGTTGGAAGCGCTCGCCGAGAAGCACCAGCTAGCCCTGTTCGTCGCTCCGTCGGCACGCCGTATCGCTGAGGCCGAGCCGATCGGCGACCTTACCGCCACCGAGCGGGAGACCCTCGAGACCATGCGTCGGCTCGGGGGTGCGGTCAACGTCGCCACCTTCGCACAAGAGGCCGGCCTGTCGGCGCCGGCGGCGACCAACCGTCTCGTCAACCTCGTGCAGAAGGGATTCGTACAGCGCGACGAGCGGCCGCGCAGCGAGGGAACGATCTACCTCAACCCTTACGCTGTGCGTGCCGACGAAGTGCCGGCGCAGCTGCCGCCTGTGCTCGCTCGCGAAGTCGACATCTTCGCCGCGGTCCGAGGCCAGGCATCCGCAGACCTGCTCGGAGCTGCGTGGACCGAGTGGGCAAGTACCGAGCGCCCGACCTCTGATGAGCTTGCGCAAGCGTGGCTCGCGTATCGTCACCGCCACAGCGGTGAGATCAGTGAGAGCCTGCTATGGGCGCAGCAGGCACTGAACGATCAGAACGAAGCCGCCGTCCACACATCTGGGATGACGGAGGAGGATCTCCAAGTCATCCGCGACGCGTTCGAATAGCCGCGGCGGTGCTACCGAGGCTCAACGAGCGCGACAAACGGCCGCTCCTCGCCGAGACCGCCCGGGAATGCTGACGTGTCGCGGAGCTCGTCCAAGAGTGCAGGCGGACCGTAAACCTCTTCGAGTGCGGCCTGCATCGCGAGCTGGAGCGCTAGGAACCGGGACTGGGTCAGCGGGAACCGCTCGCCGCTCAGGCGGCCGATGACCGGAGCAGCCGACACGGCGACGTGCACGGCGACAAGATCGTCGAGTTCCTCGACGATAATACGTACGGAGATACTGCTGAGACTGGCGCGCTGCTGTCCCGGCCGTAAGTTCGCCACCAGGCGCCGTGCGTCCTGGCGGGCCTCGGGGAGGAATGACTCGCTGTCTCGCCGGCGGCGGTCGAGTTCGAGACGCTTACGATCGGCTTCCGTTGGAAACAGCTCACCGTCTTCGTCCAGGCGGCCAAGGATGTCGTACGCGTCGCTGCGGCCTTTGTGCCGATCGTCGTGCTTCTCGGCACCTAACAACCAGACGATGGCCTGCGGCGGTCGCTCCCCATCAAGCCACGTCGCGCCACGCATCCGGCCGTACGTCAGCTTGAATGCCGGCCTCGAGCGGACCTGGCTCACGCGCTCTCCGTCTTCCCCGCCGCGCGGATCGTTCTCGCGGCGTTCAAAGAAGGCGTCGATGAGTGAGTTCTCAGCACGCAGCGTCGCGAAGTCCTTGCCAAGCGGTAGCGACACTTGAAAGGTTGCCTTCAGGCAGCGAGCGGTGATGCGGCAATCGTGAGGCGGCGGACAGACTGATGCCATCGAGCGCCAACTTAGGCCACTTGCCGGATCGGTGGCAAGATCTCGTTCAGGGCTGCTCATCGTTGGCGATCGAGATGGCCGACCGGCGTTTGCTCACCGACACTCGGGCCCGGGCGACTAGCCATACCCTCACCGGCGGCTTCTGCTTCACGTGGGAGCGCACCGAGAGCGAGACTTGATCAGGCAGCGCCGTTCTTCTCGTACGAGTAGCCAGCTCCGATCGTGGTGCGTCCACAGCGTTTCGAGAGGCGACTCGTCCTGCTCGACCGTGTCGATACTAACGCTTCCAGTACCGAAGAACGCGCACCCCAGCCGACCACGAGGGTGACGTCGGACCGCCCGTCGCGCTCACCATCTGGCACCTCGATGCCGCCAACTGCACGACGTCGAGACTTCCGGCAAGCCGCTAGGACAAGCACGCAGTTGCACTCCTTCAAAGTGCGTCCCGGCGGGCCTCGGCGAATGGGTCCGGGCTCGGCCGTAGCCTCGGCGCGGCGGGCTGACCCAGCACTTGCCTGTCTTCCGTTCCATCTCTGGTTCGGATGACCGGACAACGGTCGTGTCGCCCGCCGCGTCAGAGGGTTCTGGCGTGACTTGATAGGAGCGTGGCTAGACGCCCCGAACGAGTGCTGTCCGCCAGACCCCGCTCATCAGCGACATGAGAGGGGTCAACACCATGATGATCATCGGAGTGGACGCCCACAAGGCCACCCACACCGCCGCGGCGGTCAACCGCCAGACCGCAGAGCTGCTCGATCAGCTCACCGTCGACGCTCGCGATCACGGCCACCAACGCCTGCTCGAGTGGGCAATCGAGCTCGACGAGGACCGCGTCTGGGCGATCGAGGACGCACGTAATCTCAGCGGCGGCCTCGAGCGTCACCTGCTTGCCGCCGGCGAGCACGTGCTGCGCGTCCCGCCGAAATTGATGGCCCAGACGCGCAAGAGCGCGCGGTCGTTTTCGAAGTCCGATCCAATCGATGCGCTCGCCGTCGCGAGGGCCGCGATCCGCGAGCCCGATCTGCCGGTCGCGACGCTGCCGGGCATCGAGTACGAGATCGGCCTGCTGGTCGACCATCGCAAGGATCTGGTCACCGACTGCTCCGGCCATCAGCGTCGGCTGCGCTGGCATCTGCACGAGCTCGACCCCGACCTCAAGATCCCGGCCTCGGGGCTGACCAACCCGGCCAACCTGACCAAGATCGCCAGGCGGCTACAACGCCTGCCGCAGACCACGCAGGTCCGTATCTGTCGCGAGCTGGTCCGTCGCATCGCCGAGCTCAACCGCCGCGCCGCAGAGATCAAGCGCGAACTGACCAAGCTCGTCAAGGCCCACGCGCCCCAGCTGCTGCAGATCGTCGGCTGCGGCCCGCTCTGTGCCGCCTCGATCCTCGCCGAGATCGCCGGCATCAATCGCTTCGCAACCGAGGCCCAGCTGGCCTCCTACGCCGGCGTCGCTCCGCTCGACGCGAGCTCGGGACGACAACAACGTCACCGTCTCAACCGCACCGGCAACCGCCAGCTCAACTGCGCCCTGCACGTCATCGCCGTCACCCAGATCCGCATGCACCCGCCGGCGATGGCCTACTACGCCCGCCGCCAATCCGAGGGCAAGACCAACCGCGAAGCCCTCCGCACCCTCAAGCGCTACCTCGCTCGCACCATCTTCAACAGCCTTAAGAAGCCGATGCTTGACACATAGGAGCGACTGCGTGCGATCGGGCGAGGGTGGTTGCCCGGCCCCGTCGACTGAGAAGCGTGCTTTCGATCGGCAAGGTCGGCGGCGGAGACGGCAATCCGCGCTACTACATCGACAACGTCGCCCACGGCAAAGAGGACTACTACTCCGGCCGCGGCGAGGCGCAGGGCGTATGGCTCGGCACCGCGGCTGAGCGGGATGGGCTGGACGGCGCGGTTGAAGACGACGCGTTCCTGACCCTGCTCTCGACGGAGACCGAACGGCAGCGGAAGGTGCTCGCGTACGACTTGACCTTCTCCGCGCCGAAGTCGGTGTCCGTCCTGTTCGGGCTGGGCGATCGGACGGTGGCGCCGGTCGTCCGGGACGTCCACGACCAGGCCGTTGCCGACGCATTGGGGTACATCGAGCGCAATGCGGTCTGGACGCGTCGCGGCCAGGGCGGTCACCGAGTGCTCCGCGGCGAGGGCGTCAAGGTGGCGGCGTTCCGGCATCGCAGCTCGCGGGCCGGCGATCCGCAGCTGCACACCCACGCGGTTGTCGCCAACGAGACCGCGGCCGAGGGGCGGGCGACCACGCTCGACGGCCGGGCACTGTACGCCCACGCCAAGACCGCGGGCTACCTGTACGAAGCCTCGCTGCGCCGTGGCCTAACGGAAGTATTGGGCGTCGAGTGGGAGCCGGTGCGCAAGGGCATCGCGGAGATCTGCGGGGTCGACGATCGCGTCCTCGAGCACTTCTCGCGCCGACGCGCCGAGATCCTCGAGCGATTGGCCGAGACCGGCGGGCGGTCGCGACGAGCGGCGGAGATCGCGGCGCTAGACACCCGCCGGGCCAAGAACCACAACATCGACGGACCGACGTTGCGCGACCAGTGGCGCGCGCGGGCCGTGGAAATCGGCTACGGCTCCGAGGACGTCACGGCGCTGCTCGATCGCCACCGCCCGAGAGCGACACGACCGCCAGACCTTGAAGCGACAGCACATGACTTGGCTGGACCCGGCGGCCTGACCGAGCAGGCCTCGACCTTCGATCGCCGCGACGTCCTGCGCGCGTGGGCCGAAGCTCACCGCGACGGCGCGGACGCCGAGCGCCTCGAAGCGTTGACCGACCGCTGGCTGGCGTCCGCGCACGCGGTGCGACTGGAGGACGACAACGGTCGTCGCCAGCTTGGCGGCGCCCGTTACTCCACGCCTGAGATGCTCGCGCTGGAGCACCGGCTCATCACCGACGCCGCGGCGCGCCAGCGCACCGACGTCGCTCAGATCTCACCCGAGGCGGCGACCGCGCATCTCGAGCGACGGCCGCGGCTCAGCGGCGAGCAGGCCGCGATGGCCGCGCGACTGACGACATCAGGCAACGGAATCGAGGTCGTCCGGTCGGCGGCCGGGACCGGCAAGACCCACGCCCTCGCCGCCGCGCGCGAGATCTGGGAAGCAGACGGGATCCGCGTCTTCGGCGTCGCACTCGCCGCCCGCGCAGCGGTCGAGCTGGAGAGCACCGCCGGGATCGACAGCACCACCATCGCCGGGTTCTTGGATGACGTCGAGCATGCGCGCGGTCTCCCCCATGGCTCGGTGCTTGTCGTCGACGAGGCCGGCATGGTCGGCTCGCGCGCCATCGACCGCCTCGCGCGCCATGCGGCCGACACGCACTCCAAGCTCGTGCTGGTCGGCGACGACCATCAACTTCCCGAGATCGACGCCGGCGGTGCGTTCCGCGGCCTCGCCGACAGCCTTGGGGCGATCGAGCTGCGAGAGGTCCACCGCCAGAACCAGCAGTGGGACCGCGACGCCCTCGCGCAACTTCGCGACGGCGACGTGCGCGCCTTCACCTACCGCGACCACGGCCGCCTCGTCGCCCGACCAACCGCCCACGAGCTGCGCCTGACGCTGGTCGACGACTGGTGGGAGTCGGCCCGCACCGGCCACCACGACGCGGTGATGATCGCTCACCGCCGGTCCGACGTCGCCGACCTCAACGCCCTGGCCCGCGCTCGGATGGACCGCGACGGACGGCTCGGTCCCGAGCAGGTCAGCAGCGGCGACCGGGCGTTCGCAGTCGGCGACGAGGTCATCGCCCGGCGCAACGACCGCCGCGCCGGCCTCGTCAACGGCACGCGTGCCCGCGTCACGGCCATCGACACCGACCGGCGCACGGTGGAGATCACCACCTTGGCCGGTGATCGCCGACAGGTCGATTCGAACTACCTGGACGAGGGCTGGCTCCAGCACGGCTACGCGCTGACCGCGCACGCTGCCCAGGGCGCGACGCTCGACCGCACCTTCATCCTCGGCTCGGACGAGCTCTATCGCGAGTGGGGCTACACCGCCTTTTCGCGCCACCGCGACCAGGCGCGCTACTACACCGTCTCCCCCGGCTCGGTCGAGCGCGCCCTGCCCGGCCTGGAGCCTGACCACGATCACCTCACCGAGACGATCACGGAGGCATTGACTACAAGCCGAAGCAAGGACATGGCGTTGAACGTCGCTGTCGAGGCCGGCGTCGCCCGGACCGTGCACGCGCTCGACCAGACGCGCGAAGCTGTCGAGGGAGCCGAGCGGCGCATCGCGGCACTCCGTGGCGAGCGTGACGCCATGAGCCGCCTCCACCGCGCACGACGCGCCGAGGTCGAGCAGGCGATCAGCCAGCAGCAGGCCGCAATCGAGCGCTGGACCGCGAACGCGGAGCGCGCCGCCGACTCGCCGCCTGCCGTGCGCGGCGTCATCGATCTTGTCGAGATTCCCTGCTCCATCGACCGGGCCGACCTGCTCGATCCGCAGCCACGGCTCATCGCGACGATCGGTCAGCGGCCGGCGACGCTCGCCGACCGAGACCGTTGGACCGAGGCCGCGGTCCGGCTCATCGGCGATCCGGACGCACTCGCCGTCGCCATCCCCGAGCAGCCGGAGCCCGACATCGACTTCGACCGAGGGTTCTAGTCCGCGGAGGTCCGAGCGCCCGACGGCGGCCCGGACTGCGCGTGCCGGCAAGCGATCAGCGTCTCGCTCCATGCCGACGCGTCGCCGATGGCTGCCCGCAGCTCCTCGGCGTCGTCGACGTCCCGCCCGTCGCGCGTGAACCGCAGCATCGTCGTCGCCAGCCGTTCGGCGGCCGCGCCTGCCGCCGAGGAGATCACCGGAGCCAGCAGCCACGTCGGGCCGGTGATCTCAACCCGCGCCTGCTCCAGCTTCGCCGCACCGGCGAGCCGCTCGCGAGCGGCCGCGATCTCGGCGCGGACCTGCGTCGGCGACAGCTCCAGCGTCGCGTCGGAACTGCCGCCCGCCATCGCCTCGCGAAGCTCGAGCGCGCGATCCAAGCCCGACACCTCGCGCTCGCGCAGCCGCAGCGTGAGGTGCGCCGGCGAGCCACTACCCATGACCTTCATCTTCGCCTCCTGGTTGTCGTGGACGACAACCAGGGTAGCACTTTAAGCCTAGTCTTATAGTGCCTTGTTCAAGGAACTGGCATTAGCGAACCTGAAGGCGATGGCCCGCCCATCGGCGCACGACGCCGTTCTCGCCCGCGTCCTCCGCGACGCCCGCCTGAAGTCAGGCCTGTCCCAGGAGAACGCCGCCCACGCGGCGGGGATCACCGTCGGCGCCCTGGCGCGACTCGAGCGCGGAGAGACGAACCCGAGCTGGTCGACGGTCCGCAGCGTGGCCGCAGCCGTCGGGCTGTCGATGCAGGCGCTCGGCAAGGCCGTCGACGCGGACGCCTAGGAGGGCGCGAGAACGAGCCGTACGTCTTCGGCCCGGAGCATCTCGAACGGGTCGATGCACTTGACGCCGAAGGCCGCGCACGCGTCGGGAATCTTAATCCGCCGCTTGCTGTCCGGCTGCGATCGCTCATGGGTCACTACAACGTGGCTCTGCGCGTGCGCATGGGCGATCAGGTAGTAGTCGGCCGACGCGAGGAAGTCGTTGCGCGCCGCCAGGAAGTAGCCCGTGCTCTTGTCGATCGCCCACCCGCTCAGCACACGCAGGCTCGTCACGACGGCGTCGTCTGGCTCGAGGAAGAACGCCGAGCGATCTCCCGCCCATGCGGCGAGCTCGTCCTTCCCCGCGCGAAGCTCGTCACCGATCTTGCCCACGCTGGCCACCCGACCGGTCTCGTGTGCCGCGTCGAGCCAGGCCCAGAACCCGGGGCAGAAGTCGAACCCGTAGTGACGGTTCTTCGCCTGCATGAACACGTCCGAGTCCACCAGGTACATCACGACACCCCGAGCGCTTCGCCGAGCTTCGCGAAGGTGTCGGCGGTCTTCAAGCCGAGGAGGCGATAGGCCTCGCGGTAGGTCGTGTTCCCTTCGAGCGCGCTGGCGATGATCGCCTTCGAGAATCGTCGGCTCGCCCGCAGCGGCTGCGTGTTGTAGAAGTCGCCGCCGCTGGGGCTCTCGCGGACGATCGCCATCACGCGCTCGTACTCGGAGGCGTAGGCAGCGCGGTACTCGTCCCAGCCCAGCAAACCTCCGTCGAAGATGCGGCGGAGGACGACCAGCGTGCTGGCCTTGTAGAACCCAGCCAGCCGCTGGATCTCGTCTTGGATCGGGGCGTTGGCGTTGAACTGCTGACGCAGCGTCTCCAAGGGCACGAGCACCTCCGCCGCCACGGCGTCGCACCACTGCTCGCTGGCGTTGCTCCGCTCCGGCCGGTCCAGCCGGGGGTTGGATACGGCGGACTGGCCGAGCCACACGTGGGCGACCTCGTGAGCCAACGTGAAGATCTGCGCGGCCTTGGTGTCCGTGGCGTTGATGAACACCAGCGGCGCAAGTTCATCAACTAGTGCGAACCCGCGGAACTCGGTCGGATCGAGAACGCGATGCGTGTTGCTTCCGACGATCCCGCTGACCATCACCAGCATGCCGGCGCCCTCGACCAAGTCGATGAGCGCGCGCAGGGCTTCGGTCCAGGTTGGATGGCTCGCGCGCTGCGAGACCTGGAACCCCAAGACCTCCCGGATCTCGTCGGCGGCGAGGTCGACGTCATCGGTGGTCCGGCGGGAGCCGACGAACTCCAACGGCTCTTCGCCGAGGCCGAGCAGATGCTCGCGGTACCAGCCCTGGCGCTGCTCGCACAGGAACACGGCGTCCAGCAGGTCAGCACTCGGCTGCGCGAGACCTTGACCCGCGAACGTCCGGAAGTCCGGGATCGGCAGCGCCTCTTCCGGCGGCGCTGGGAGGAGCAGCATCCCGACGGGGGTGTGTGTCCGTTGCGCGAAGCTCTCGACCTGGCGCAGGGTGGGTGCGTCGCCGTGCTGTCCGACCCAATCATCGAAGCGGGGGAAGTGGCGCACGATCTCGTCGTGGGCCAGGCCGGAGCGCACGCTGGCCCAGACCAGAACCTCAGGAGCGATGTCGACGCGCACGGTCACCGTCTCCCATTCTCGACGATGTGTCGGTCACCTGTCACCGCCGGCTCTAGGGAGATCTCTCCGCGCCTCTGCGATCAGCTCGACCGCGGGCACACGTGGCTGGCGCCGGTACTCCGAGAAGACGTGCGCGTAGGTCTTCAGCGTCTCGGTCGCCGCGTGGCCGAGCTGGTCGGCTAGCTCGACGATCGACAGCTCGCCTTCGCGGATCATCAGCGAGACGAAGGAGTGACGGAGGTCGTAGGGCCGACGGCGGCTGATCTCCAGGTCATCGAAGGCCTCGTAGAACTTGCGGTTGCGCCAGTTGTTCCAGTCGTCGATGCGGAACCATTCGCCGTCGTCGCGCGGGAACAGGCGATCGGTCGGCGCGTCCCGGCCCGACGACGCGATCCACGAGGCCAGGTCGTCGCGCAGCGGCGGCAGGAGATCGACGGTCCGGTAGATCCGTCCGGTCTTCTGCAGCTTGATCCGCCCGCGCGCGACGGCCTGCTCGACCAAGATGGTGTCGTTGCGAATGTGTCGGCGTTCGAGCGCCAGCGCCTCGCCGGGCCGCATGCCCGAGTAGGCCAGGACGCTGACGAGCGTCGCGCTGAAAGGGTCGCCGTGGGCGAGCATCCGCCGACGGACGCGCTCGACCAAGTTGGGGTCCATGACCTCGATCGCGCGTTGGCGACCTTGACGCGGCTTGCGCACCAAGGCCACCGGGTTGGTCGACGCCTCGCCCCACTCCAACGCGAGCGTGAACATCGCCTGGACCAGCATCATGGACATGCGGATCGCCTCGGGTCCCTTGCCGGCCTTCTGCATCTCCACCCGCCACATCGAGATCTCGCGCGGCGTGATCTCATGCAGCGGCCGGTCGCCGAGACGCTGCTCGACCGCGCGCCGCCAGACGCCCTCGTAGCTGGCGATCGTCGCCTCCTGCAGCCGTGAGCACGCGTCGGCGTGGTAGGTCGGCCAGAAGTCGGCCAAGGTCATGGACTCGGCCGGGCCGGCGATCGGCCCGCGGCGACTCTGGTCCAGCGCGAGGCGCGCCCGCTCGAAGTCGGCCTCGGCCATCGTCTCGAAGGACTGGCGCCGCCGGACCCCGAGCTCGTCGTAGTAACGGACGGTCGGCGTCTCCGACCAGCCCCCGTCGGCCAAACGCCGACGCCGCAGCTCCACCGTCGGTTCCCGCCCCGCGCTACGCGGCATGGCGCTCACTCCGGCGGCTCCGCGTACAACCAGGCGTCGAGGTCTTCGCGCCGGATCCGCCACGACCCGCGCGCCGCGTTGGCGCCGCGGACACGGCCGGCGCGCAACGCTCCGCGGTCGATCGCGCGACGGATCGTGCGCTCGTGGCAGCGCAGCTCTTCCGCCGCCTCGGCGACCGTGACGTACGCCGAACGGCCACCGGATCGACCGTCGTCCGGCATCGGGAACGAGAGCTGAACCATGCTCTCTCAGTCGATGAGGAGGCCGAACACCCCTCGCCCCATCGCAGACCACGCGGTCCTGCACCGGACCCGAACCGACCCGAAACGACCGCGTTTCGGACCCCATCCGGACCCCATTGCGGATTTCGAGCGACTCCTACGAGTCGCGAAACATGGAGCCTTGCAGGGACTTCCCGAAGAGCCGACGCCGGGACTCGAACCCGGGACCCCTTCATTACGAGTGAAGTGCTCTACCAGCTGAGCTACGTCGGCACTGGTCCTGCGTGACGGCGGCAGTCTAGCGCCAACGCGGGGGAGTTGGCGGGTGCAGGACGGTTTGGCAGGGGTGGACCGGCGGTCGATCTCGCTTTGGACCGGTGGGCCCATCAGAAAGCGGCGTGTCCTGCCGAATTCCCGGTGGCATGCCCAGCAGTGCCTCCTCTTCACGTCTGATGGCCGCCGTCGCCGACGTCGCCTCGGCGACGAGCGTGGAGGAGTGCGCCGCGACGATCCAGCGGCGAGCGAATGCGCTCTTCCCGGGGCTGCTCCCGCAGCTCAAGCTCGGGACCGGCCCCGACGGTCCGCAGGGCGCGGTCTTCCCGCTGACGGCGCGCGGACGGACGATCGGCCACCTCCAGACCGCGAACCCGATCCCAACCCGCCGCCGACGGCAGCGCGCCACGCTCGCCGCCTTCGCCGAGCACGCCGCGCTCGCCCTCGACAACCTCTTCACGCTCGCCGAGCACGACGCCCGCGCGCGCCGGGACCCGCTCACCGGCCTGCTCAACCACCGCGAGTTCCACGACGCGCTGGACGCCCAGCTCCAACGAGCAAGCGCCGCCACGCCGCCGCTGCACCTCTCGCTCGTCATCTTCGACCTCGACCGCTTCAAGGCCGTCAACGACCTCGGCGGCCACGCCGCCGGCGACCGCACCCTGCGCGCCACGGCCGGCGCGGTCGCGGCGGCCTGCCGGACCACGGACTCCGCCTTCCGCATCGGCGGCGACGAGTTCGCTCTGATCCTCCCCCGCGCCGACCGCGACGCCGCCGCCCGGATCGCCCGCCGCGCCGCCGACGCGATCGAGCGCGTCGCCCACCGCGACGGCGTCTCCTTCGGCATCACGACCTTCCCCGAGGACGGCACGACCCGCGACGCGCTGCTCTACGCCGCCGACGGCGCGATGTACACCAACAAGGGACGGACGACCGAAGCCCGGACCGCCGCCGACCCCGGCCCCCACTCCCGCCTCGCCGTCGCCGCACGCCTGGCCGTCAAGCTCGCGCCCCTCGACGAGCCCGACGCCGTCGCCCACGCGGCGGTCGACGAGCTCCACTCCGCCTTCGGCTTCTTCCTCGCGGTCATCCAGCGCCTCGACCCCGACGGCATCCTGCGCGTCGTCGCCGCCGCCGGCCCGCTCGCCGCCCACGAGGACTTCCTGGCCTACGAGCAACCCATACAAGAAGGGGTCAACGGCCGCGTCGCGCGCACCGGCCAGCCCGCGGTCATCGCCGACACGACCACCGACCCGGACTACCTCCGGCGCGACCCGCGCTCCGATCCCGGCTCCGAGCTCTCCCTGCCGATCCTGGTCGACGGCCGCATCTGGGGCATCCTGAACCTCGAGCAGCTCGCCACCCACGCCTTCGGCGACGACGACCTCCTGCTCGCCGACGCGGTCGTCGCCCAGGTCGGCGCCGCCCTGCACCGCTGCGCGCTCACCCAGGAGCTCGAGACCTCCTTCGCCACCACGCTCGGCGTCCTCGCCGACGTCCTGGAGACCAAGGACGCCTACACCGCCGACCACGCCGACATGGTCGCCGACCTCGCCCTCCAGACCGGCCGCGACCTCGGCCTCACCGACGCCGAGCTGCGCCCGCTCCGCTACTGCGCCCTGCTGCACGACATCGGCAAGATCGGAGTTCGATCAGACCTCCTGATCAAGCCGGGGCGCCTCACGTCCGAGGAGTTCGAGGAGATCAAGGAGCACTCCGCCATCGGCGCCGCGCTGCTCCAGCGGATCCCGCTGCTGACCGGCGTCGCCCCGCTCGTCCGCGCCGTCCACGAGCGCTACGACGGCGCCGGCTACCCGGACGGACTCCAAGGAGACGCGATCCCGCTGCCCGCCCGGATCGTCGCGGTCTGCGACGCACTGCACGCCATGACGTCCGACCGCCCGTACCGCGCCGCGCAGCCGGTCGACGCCGCGCTCAGCGAGCTCCGGCGCTGCGCCGGCACGCAGTTCGACCCGGCCGTGGTCTCGGC
>JAOPZG010000168.1 GCA_025964215.1 Conexibacter sp. | reverse complement strand
ACCGTGGTGATCGCGGTGAACAGCGACGAGGAGGCGATGCCGAACCGCTGGTCCTTGCCCTCGAGGTTGCCACCCGTGCTGCCGCTGAGGTGCCCGGTGTTGAGGCCCGCCAGGTGCTGTGCGGGGGTCCCGTGCTGCTCGGCCAGGTACACGACCACGACGCCGACGACGAACAGGGCAGACATCACGCCGAAGATCGTCCAGCCCTGTCGGCGGTTGCCGACCATCCGGCCGAACGTGAACGGCAGCGAAGCGGGGATCAACATGATGAGGAACATCTCGAACGCGTTGGAGAACGCGCTCGGATTCTCGAACGGGTAGGCGGAGTTGACGTTGAAGAAGCCGCCGCCGTTGGTCCCGAGCAGCTTGATCGCCTCCTGCGAGGCGACCGGGCCGCGGGCCATCCCGCCGACCGTGCCGCCGAGCGTCTGGATGACGCCCTGGGAGACGAGGACGACGGTCGCGAAGACCGACAGCGGGACCAGGATGTAGACGATGATCCGGATCACGTCGGAGTGGAAGTTGCCGAGCTTGCCGTCGCCGCCGCGCGCGGCGATGCCGCGCATCAGCGCGACGAGGACGGCGATCCCGACCGCGGCCGAGACGAAGTTCTGGACGGCCCGGCCGGCCATCTGGCTGAAGTTCGACAGCGTGGTCTCGCCGCCGTAGAACTGCCAGTTGGTGTTGGTGATGAAGGACGTCGCGGTGTTGAACGACAGGTCCCAGCTGCCCGAGTGGAAGCCGCCCGGGTTGAACGGGTGGATTGACTGCGTGCGCAGGATCACGTACAACAACAGCCCCGAGAGGGCGGAGAAGACGACCAGCGACTTGGCGTAGGCCTTCCAGTCCTGGCTCGGCAGGTCCGGGACGAGCGGGAGCCGCTCGGCGCGGAAGATGCGCGCCATGTAGCCGCCCAGCAGCGGGACAGAGGCGATGAGGACCGCGCAGAAGATCGCGATCTGGAGGAAGCCCTGGGTCATGACGGGCTACAGGCGCTCGCCGCGCAGCAGCGCGTAGAGCAGGTAGAGGAGGACGGCCACGCAGACGACGAGGCCGAACACGTCGGTGGCGCTCATACGCGGTCGAGGAGGGTGACGAGGCCCCAGAGCGATCCAAAGACCGCGACCAGGAGCGCGACGGCAAGAAGGTCCATAGGACCACCATCAGGCCGGGCCCGTGGGGTTCACGTACGCGTTGGGGCGCCCCGCGTACAGATCCCGTACAGACGCGTGCGGCTAGGCCGCGAAGCGGTACCCGACGCCCGGATCGGTCCGGACGTAGCGGTGCCCGTCGGCGGGCTCGATCTTGCGCCGCAGGTTCGCGACGTGGCCGCGCAGGACGGTCACGTCGTCGGCGTACTCCGGGCCCCAGACCTCGACCAGCAGCGCCCGGTGGGTCATCAGCCGGCCGCGGTTGCGGGCGAGCGCCTCGAGCAGCCGGAACTCGATCGGCGTGAGGTGGACCTCCGCGCCGTCGCGCGTCACGGTGTGGGCGGCGAGGTCGATCTCGAGCCCCTCGGCGGTGATGCGCGGCTCGTCCACGCGGCCGCCGACCCGCCGCAGCGCGGCCTCCAGCCGCGCGACCAGCTCGCGCGCGCCGAACGGCTTGGTGACGTAGTCGTCGGCCCCGGCCTCGAGCGCGCGGACCTTCGCCTCCTCCTCGCCGACCGCGCTGAGCACGATGATCGGCATCTGGCTCCAGCCGCGGATCTGGCGGCAGACCTCGACGCCGTCGCCGTCGGGCAGCACGAGGTCGAGGATCGCGGCGTCCGGCGGGTGGACGGCGGCG
Organism: Conexibacter sp.; assembly: GCA_025964215.1. Lineage (GTDB taxonomy): Bacteria > Actinomycetota > Thermoleophilia > Solirubrobacterales > Solirubrobacteraceae > Baekduia. The sequence continues at coordinate 1,043 of JAOPZG010000168.1, read as the reverse complement.
CGGTCGAGCGCCTCCTCGGCGGTCTCGGCCGGCACCGCCTCGAAGCCCGCCTCGCGCAGGATGACCTTGAGCGCCCGCAGGATCTGGGGCTCGTCGTCGCAGACCAGGATCCGCCGGCGATCGGGGCTCACAGCGCGAACTCCACCACGAACGACGCGCCCTGGCCGGGCAGCGACTCGACGCGCACGGTCCCGCCGTTGGCCTGCACGAAGCCGCGGACGATCGCGAGGCCGAGGCCGGAGCCCGTCGCGGTCGCCGCCGCGCCGTCGCCGCGGTAGAACGGCGTGAAGATCCGCTCCTGCTCGCCGACCGGGACGCCGGGGCCGCGGTCGACGACGCGGACGACGAGCCGCGGCCCGACCGCGCGCGCCCGGACCGAGACGGGCTGCTCGCCGCCGTGGGCGATCGCGTTCTCCATCAGGTTGGCGAACGCGCGCTCGAGCTGGACGGCGTCGGCGCGCAGCGGCGGGAGCTCGCGGTCGAGCTGCAGGACGACCTGGGCGCGGGTGGTCCCGAGGTCGTCGCGCGCGGCGGTGAGGACCTCTCCGAGGTCGACCCAGTCCAGGCGCGGCGCGGCCTCGCCGGCCTCCAGGCGCGAGAGGTCGAGCAGCTTGGTGATGAGCCGCTCCAGCCGCGCGCCCTCGCCGACGACCGCGGCGCTCAGCGCGGCGCGGTCCTCGTCGTCGAGCGCGGCCGAGCCGAGCGCCTCGCCCGAGCTCATCATCGCGGTCAGCGGCGAGCGCAGGTCGTGGCTGACCGCGCGCAGGATCGCGGTCTTGAGGTCGTCGCTGCGGCGCAGCGCGGTCGTCTCGACGACCTCGTCGAGCAGCGTGTCGCGCTCGATCGCGCCGGCCAAAATCGTCTCGAGCGCGGGGACGATCCGCAGGCGCAGGCGCGCGTCGACCGCGGGCGGCAGCGCGGCGGGCAGGATCAGCGTCGCGGCGCCGCCGTCCAAGCTGTAGGTGCTGCTCCGCTCGGTCGCTTCGGCGCTGCCGAGCACGAGCTGCGCCGCGGACAGCCCGAGCGCCGCGGCGATCCCGCGC
>JAOPZG010000136.1 GCA_025964215.1 Conexibacter sp. | reverse complement strand
GTCGCGCACGATCCCGCTCGGCGGCGCGGGCTATGAGCTCGGCGCCGCGCCGGTCGTCGCCCAGGGCGTCCACCGCACCTGGCTGGCCGTCGACCGCTGGGACCGCCGGGCGCAGCGCAACCAGGTCCTGCTCTTCGGCTCTACCCCTTGAGGCGCGCGCCGGCCTCCTTGGCCGCGCGCTCCCCCGCGCGCACCGCGCCGTCCATGTAGCCGAGCCAGTAGTCGGCGGTCTCGGTGCCCGCGAAGTGGATCCGCCCCGCCGGCGCGCGCAGGTACGCGCCGTGCTTGGACAGGACGCCGGGCGCGAAGTGGCCGACCGGGCAGCCGCGGGTCCAGGTCTCGGTCGTCCAGTCCTTCTCGAGGTACTCGAGCGGGCTGCGGGCGCGCTCGTCGCCGGTGAAGCGCACGAAGTCGTCGAGGACGCGCGCGCGCCGCGTCGCGGGGTCGAGCGCCGCCCACTCCTGGTGCAGCCGGCCGCCGATGAAGGAGAAGAAGACCCCGACGCCGGCATCGGGCGGCGAGTTGTCCCACGGCACGCGGGCGATCCCGGTGTCGCTGACGCCCTGCCCGCTCAGGCCGGCCTCGCGCCAGAACGGCGTGGCGTAGACGGCCTCGACCTTGGTCAGCGAGCCCGGCGTCATGGCCTTCAACAACGCCTTCTTGCCCGCGGGCAGGCCGGGCGCGAAGGCGATCCGCGCAGCCAGCACCGGCGGGACGGCGATGATCGCCTGCTGGGCGACGACGGTCGGGCCGCCGCGCGTCGTGATCGTCACGACGCCGTCGTGGTCCTTGACCTTCTCGACCGGCGCCCCGAGGATCACCCGCGCGCCGAGCTCCTTGGCGACCTTCTGCGCGACGACGACCGAGCCTCCGACGATCCGCTGCTCCTGCGCGCCGCCGCCCGTCGCGATCAGCCGCAGGAACGCGCCGGCCGTCTTCGCGTTGCCCGCGGCCGCGACGTACTGCAAGACGTACAAGAACGAGAGCTCGTCGGCGTCGGCGCCCCAGATCGCCTGGAAGATCGCGTCGGCCACGGCGTGCGCGGTCGGCGTCAGGCCCTTCGGCGCGAGGTACTGCGCGAGCGTCATGCCGTCGTACTGGCGCGCCTTCGCGTGCTTCCACGGCGCGAGCACGCCGACCTCCGCGGCGAGCTTGTCGACCTCCTGCAGGATGCTGAGCAGCGCGAGGACCTCGGGATCGTTCGGGATGCCCACCGCCGCCGGGTACAGCGTCCGCTCGCCGCGCGCGAGGAAGACGTTCTGCCCGGTGTTGTACACGTCGAACGTCTTGGCCCCGACGGCCTTGGCGAGCGCCAGGATCCGGTCCTGCGTCGGCCCGACGAACTGCCCGCCGACCTCGGCGATGTACTTGCCGCCGGCGATCGAGGCGTTGCGCGTGCGGCCGCCCACGACCTCGCGCGCCTCGAGGACGAGCACCGAGTGCCCGGCCGCCTCCAGCGCCCGCGCCGCGGCGAGGCCGGAGAACCCGGCGCCCACGACCACCACATCGGCCTTCTTGCGCTTGCGCGCCGCCGCGTACGCGGCGCTCGGACCCCCGAGCGCGGTCAGCGCGGCACCGGCCGCGCCGGCCTCCAGGAGACGACGACGGGTCAGCACGTGGGACATCGACGCACCGTATCCGCCCACCCCCACCGCGTCGAGGGACGACTGGTGGCCGGTCACCGGCCATCAGTCGTCCCTCGACGCCCGTTGGGGCGTGGGCGTGGGCGTGGGCGGAGGCGTGCGTGCGGGGGGAGGCCGGGCGGCCTAGGCCTCTTGCGCCGCGACGCCGCCGTCGGCGTGCGACGGCGGGCCCTCGGGCCCCTCGTCGGCGTCGTTGACGTTGCCGGCGAAGACCGGCTCGCGGTCGGCGGCGGTGACCTCGTGCAGGAAGCGGTCGGCCATGCGGGCGGCTTGGCGGCCCTCGTTGATCGCCCAGACGATCAGCGACTGGCCGCGGCGCGCGTCGCCGGCGGCGAAGACGCCGCGCACCGAGGTCGCGTAGGTGGATGCCTTGATGTTGCCGCGCTGGTCGAGGTCGACGCCGAGCTGCTCGACGACGCCCTCGTGCTCCGGGTGCAGGAAGCCCATCGCCAGCAGGACGAGGTCGGCCTGCATCTCGCCGTCGGTGCCCTCGACGGGCGCGAACGGCGGCGCGGCGCCGGCCTGGGCGTAGTGCAGCGCGGTCACGCGGCCGTCCTCGCCCTCGAAGCGCGTCGTGACGATCGAGTAGTCCTGCTCGCCCTTGCCGATCGCAGTCGCCTCTTCCATGGCGTAGGACAACCGGAACTTCTGCGGCCACAGCGGCCACGGCGTGCGCTCGTCGGGACGGTGGGCCGGCGGCTCGGGCAGCAGCTCGAGCTGGGTGACGCTCAGCGCGCCCTCGCGGATCGAGTGCCCCACGCAGTCCGCGCCCGTGTCGCCGCCGCCGATGACGATGACGTGCTTTCCGGCGGCCGTGATCTCGGCAGGCGCGGGCGGCTCCGACGACGGCTCCGGCCCCAGCTCCTGCGCGATCGCGCGGTTGCGGACGTAGAGGTAGTCCATCGCCGGGTGGATGCCGTCGTGCTCGCGCCCGTCGACCTCGAGGTCACGCGGGACGCGCGAGCCGATCGTCAGGACGACCGCGTCGAACTCCGCGCGCAGCTCGTCGGCCGTGATGTCGCGGCCGACGTCGACGCCGCAGCGGACCTCGACGCCCTCCTCGCGCAGCTGGTCCAGCCGCCGCTCGACGAGCCACTTCTCGATCTTGAAGTCCGGGACGCCGAAGCGCACCAGGCCGCCGCCCGCCTCGTCGCGCTCGAAGAGC
>JAOPZG010000129.1 GCA_025964215.1 Conexibacter sp. | reverse complement strand
TCCGGCGGTGAACACGCCGCCGTCCAGCGCGTACTCCACGCGCCCGGAGGCCTGCCAGGCGACCGTCGGCAGCAGACCCTCGGCGCGCGGGGGCGCCACACCCGCGTGCGCCAGGACGAACACCCCGGTGCCGTAGGTCGCCTTCGCGCGACCTGGCACGACGCAGCCCGCGCCGGCCAGCGCGGCCTGCTGGTCGCAGACGCGGGCCCGCAGCGGCACGTCGACCGGCCAGCGCGGGTGGCGCAGGACGCCGTGATCGCCGACGGTCGGGACGACGGCCGGCAGCGCGCCCACCGGGATCCCGAACGCCGCGCACAGCTCGGCGTCCCACGCGCCCGGCGCGTCGAGCGCCTGGAGCGCCGTCCGCGACGCCGTGCTCGCGTCGGTCGCGAAGCCCGCGCCGAGGCGGTCGCTCAGCCACGCGTCGACGGTCCCGAGGCGCACGCCGTCGAGATCCCCGCCGAGCTCCCGGACCAACCACGACAACTTGGGCGCCGAGAAGTAGGGGTCGGCCGGCAGGCCCGTCCGGGCGAGCAGCTCGGGCGCGACGTTGTCATAGGCCTCGCTCCCGCGCTTGTCCTGCCAGACGACGATCGGCGATCGCGGCGCGCCCGTCGCCGCGTCCCACGCGAGCACCGACTCGCCCTGGTGGTCGAGCCCGACGGCGACGACCTCTCGCCCGGCCGCCGCCGGCAGCACCTCGGCGACCGCATCGACGACCGCTTCGAGCACCGCCAGCGGATCCTGCTCGACACGCCCCGGCGCAGGATGCGCGGTCGCGACCCCCCGGCGGGCCGACGTGACCTCCCCCAACGACACGTCGAACAGCGCCGCCTTGACCGCCGTCGTCCCGTCGTCGATCCCGAGGACGAGCGGCCCGCCGCTCACGACAGGCCGAGCCGATCCGCCGTGCGCCGCCACCACGGCCCGCCCGCGGCCTTCGGCGGCGCGCCCGCGAGCAGCGGCGCCTCCTCGCGGTCCGCCAACCCGGCCAGCTCGACGACCCGCTCCGCGATCCCCAAAGACGCCGTCAGCCCCGTCGAGCGGATCGCCGCCGCGTGGATCAGCCGCGGCTCGACGACGCTGCGCTCCACGACGTAGTTGACGCCGCGCCGCCCCGTCGGCCGCAGCCCCGCGTAGGCGAACGCCGGCTCGGCGCCGTCCAAGGCGGGGTACATCGCCACGGCCTTCTCGAGGATCTCGCCGCGCGCCTCCGGCCGCACGGTCCAGTCCGCGTAGTCGAGGTCGACCGCCGTCGGCCCCGCGACCGTCCGGCCGTCGAGCGTCGGGAAGACGAGCACGCCCTTCGTCACCGCCGTCGGCACCGGCAGCAGGATCCGCTCGGGCGGCGGGACGTCGAAGACCAGGAACTCGCCCTTGCGCGGGTGGATGTCGTACGCCGCGTCGCCGTGCAGCCGCGCGACCGCGGCCGCGCCGAGCCCCGCGGCGTTGATGATGATGTCGGCGTTCACGGGCCGGTCGACGCGCGCGCCGAACTTGATGCTCGCCCCGTGCGCGACCGCCGCCGCGCCGAGCGCGAGCGTGAACGCCACCGGGTCGGTGATCCCCTCGCCGGGGACCACCAACGTGCCGTCCTCACCAAGCTCGACCTCGACCCCGTTGGCGCGCGCGTTCTCCGCGAGCGCGGCGCCGTCGCCGGCCATCACCGCGCCACAGCGCACGAAGGGCACGCCCAGCGTCTCCAGCACCGCCGGCCGCAGCTCCGCCGCGCGCAGGATCAGCGCGGTCTCCAGCTCGCCCGGCTTGGAGTCGAAGCCCGTGTGCAGGATCCCCGAGTTCGTCCCGGAGGCCATCAGCGCGAGCGCGCCGTTGGCCTCCCGCAACTCGACGCCGATCCCGCGACGCGCGATCGCCAGCGCACAGGCCGTGCCGACGACACCTCCGCCGACGACGACCACCCGTGGTTGGCTCATGGCTCCTTCTTGCCGGGGTTGAACAGGCCCTTCGGGTCGAGCGCGCGCTTGACCGCGCGCGCCGCGTCCACCGCCGCGGGCGCCCACTGCTCGGAGAGCTGGCCGGCCTTCAGCAGGCCGATGCCGTGCTCGCCGCTCGCGGTCCCGCCGAGCTCGCGGGCCATGACGAAGAGCTCGAGCGCCGCGGCGTCCGCGCGCTCGCGCATCGCGTCATCACCGGGGTCGAGCAGGAACGAGGAGTGCAGGTTGCCGTCGCCCGCGTGGCCCCACGAGCAGCCCTCCAGGCCGTGGCGCGCGCCGATCGCGATCGTGCCCTCGATCGCGTCGGCCAGCCGCTCGACCGGCACCGCGATGTCCTCGGAGAGCTTCTCGCCGCGCGCCGCGCGGACCGCGATCGAGACGCCGTCGCGCCAGCGCCAGACCTCGGCCGCCGGGGGCGCGACCGCGCCGTCGCCCAAGGCCTCCAACAGCTCGTCGCGGTCGTGCGCGGACTCCGCCTCGCAGACCACCAACAACTCGGACCCGCCCGCGTCCGGCAGGAACGGCGCGGGCGCCGCCGCGATGCAGCGACCGTCGAGGTACTCGATCGCCGCCGGCACGACGCCCGAGCCGAGCACCGCGTCGATCGCCGCGCAGCCCGCGCGCACGGTCGGGAACGCGGCCGCGACCGGCAGCGCCTCCGGCGGCGCCGGCACGAGCCGCAGCCAGGCGGCGGTGATGATCCCCAGCGTCCCCTCGCTGCCGATCAGCAGCCCGCGCAGGTCGAGCCCCGCGACGTCCTTGCGCACCGGCCCGCCGAAGGACACCAACTCGCCCGGCGCGATCACGGCCTCGATGCCCGTGACCCAGTGCCCGGTCACCCCGTACTTGAAGGCGTGCGGCCCGCCGGCGTTCGTCGCGAGGTTGCCGCCGAGCTGCGACTGCTCGGCCGCGCCCGGGTCCGGCGGGAAGATCAGCCCGTTCTCGCGGGCGCGCCGCGCGACCGTCGCGGTCGTGACGCCCGCCTCGGCCTCCATCCGCCACAGCAGCGGCTCGAACGAGCGCAGCGCGTCGAGGCGGTCGAGCGCGATCCCGACGGTGTCCGGGTCCGCGCCCGGGACGATCCCGCCGCTGTAGCCGCTGCGCCCGCCGACCGGGACCATCGCCACGTCGTGCTCGTAGCACCACGCGACCACGGCGGCGACCTCCTGCGCGCTGCCCGGCGCGACCAGCGCCGGGACCCGGCCCGAGAGGCCGCTGGCGTCCGCGAGCGCGACGTCGGAGGCGACGTGCTCGGCGCCCACCAGCGAAGCGAGATCGGCGTGCACCTCTCCACCGTACCCTCGAAAGCGCATGCCCGAGGGCGACACCATCCACTACGCCGCCAACCGGATCCGGCCGGTCCTCCTGGGCCATGTGCCGGATGCGGTCCGGACGCCGCACCCGCGCTTCGGAAAGGACCGCTGGCCCGAGCGGCTCGCCGGCCGCGAGGTCGAGTCGGTCAGCGCCCACGGCAAGCACCTCTTCCTGCGCTTCGCCGGCGACCTCTCGATCCACTCGCACCTGCGGATGAC
>JAOPZG010000117.1 GCA_025964215.1 Conexibacter sp. | reverse complement strand
GGCGCGCGCCTCGGGCAGCAGCGCGCGGCCTTCCGCGCTGAGGCCGACGCTGTGGGTCGTGCGGTGGAAGAGCGCGACGCCCCACTCGCGCTCGAGGTTGCGGATCGTCGCCGAGACCGCCGACTGCACGACGTGCAGCCGGTCGGCCGCGCGCGAGAACGACGACTCCTCGGCGACGGCGACGAACACCTCGAGCTGGCGCAGGTCCATGAGCCGCCGATGGTAATCGTCACGGCAGATGACCGACAGCGCGCATCAGCGTTGCCGACGATCACGCGCGGCGACAGGATGGAGACCATGCGCCACGCTCCCCACCGTCACCGGCTCGGCTTCTGGTCGGTCGCCTTCGCGTTCCTGACGGTCATGGCGTTCTCGACGCTCCCCAGCCCGCTGTACGGCCTCTACCAGCAGCGCGACGGCTTCTCGTCGTTCACCATCACCATCATCTACGCCGCCTACGCGATCGGCGTCATCGCCGCGCTCCTGCTCGCCGGGCACGTCTCCGACTGGCACGGCCGCCGCCGCGTCCTGCTCCCCGCGATCGCCACGTCGATCGTCTCCGCCGCCATCTTCCTGCTCTGGCGCGACCTGCCGGGCCTGCTGCTCGCCCGGATCGTCAACGGCCTCTCGGTCGGCGTCGTCACCGCGACGGCCACCGCGTGGCTCGCCGAGCTGCACGCCGCCGGGCAGCCGGACGCGCCCCCGCAGCGCGCCCAGCTGATCGCCACCGCGGTCAACATCGGCGGCCTCGGCGTCGGCCCGCTCGTCTCCGGCTTCCTCGCGCAGTGGGCCGGCGGCGACCCGCTCGCGCTCCCCTACCTCGTGTTCCTGGTGGCCTTGGTCCTCGCGCTGGCGGTCGTCGCGCTCGCGCCCGAGACCCGCGACCGCCCGGACCCGTTCCCGGCCTACCGCGTCCAGCGCGTCTCGGTCCCGCACGAGGCGCGCGGCGCGTTCATGGCCGCCGCCGCGGGCGGCTTCATCGCGTTCGGCGCGCTCGGCCTCTTCACCGGCCTGAGCGCGACGTTCCTCGTCGGCACCCTGCACGAGACCTCGCACGCGCTGGCCGGGACGACGGTCTTCGTCCTCTTCGCCGCCGGCGTCGTACTCCAGGTCGGGCTCGCGTCGGCCACGCCGCGGCGGATCCTGACCGTCGGCGGCGCCGCGATGATCGCCGGCCTGACGCTGACGGCGATCGCGGTCTGGCTGCCGTCCCCGAGCCTCGCGCTCTTCCTGGCCGGCGGCGCGCTCACCGGCGCGGGCGGGGGCACGGTGTTCAAGGGCACGGTCGGGACGGTCATCGCGATCACGCCGCCCGAGACGCGCGCCGAGTCGCTCGCCGGCCTGTTCCTCGCCGGCTACGTCGGGCTCTCGCTGCCGGTCGTCGGCGCGGGCGTCGCGCTGCAGCTCGTCAGCCCGCGCGACACGCTGCTCGGCTTCGCGGTCGTGGAGGTCGTCGCGATCCTGGCCGCCGCGCCGCGGCTGCTGCGCGGCGCCGCGGGCTCGGCGCGCGCTCCGGCGTCGCGCACCATGTCGCCGGCCTGACGTCCTCCCCACTAGGCTCCGGCGGATGTTCTTGCATGGGGTCTGCACGTGAGCGCCGACGCGATCGTCGTCGGCGCGGGGCTGGCGGGGCTCGTCGCCACCGCGGAGCTCGTCGACGCGGGCAAGCGGGTCGTGCTCGTCGACCAGGAGCCCGAGGCGTCGTTCGGCGGCCAGGCGTTCTGGTCCTTCGGCGGGATCTTCCTGGTGGACTCGCCCGAGCAGCGGCGGATGGGCGTCAAGGACTCCTACGAGCTGGCCTGGCAGGACTGGCAGGGCACCGCGGGCTTCGATCGCCCCGAGGACCTCTGGCCCCAGCGCTGGGCCGAGGCGTACGTGCAGTTCGCCGCCGGCGAGAAGCGCGCGTGGATGCACGAGCGCGGGATCCGCTTCCTGCCCAACCCGGGCTGGGCGGAGCGCGGTGGCTACGGCGCGATCGGCCACGGCAACTCGGTCCCGCGCTTCCACGTCACCTGGGGCACCGGCCCGGGCGTGCTCGCGCCGTTCGTCGCGCGGGTGCGCGAGGGCGTCGCGCGCGGCCTCGTCGAGCTGCGCTTCCGCCATCGCGTGGACGCGCTGTCGGTGACCGCGGGCGCGGTCGACGGCGTCTCCGGCGCGGTGCTCGAGCCGAGTACGGTCGGGCGCGGCGAGGCCTCCTCGCGCGAGGTCGTCGGCGACTTCGCGCTCAGCGCGCCCGCCGTGATCGTCACCTCCGGCGGCATCGGCGGCAACCACGAGCTGGTGCGCGCCAACTGGCCCGCGCGCCTGGGCAAGGCGCCGGCCAAGATGATCTCCGGCGTGCCGGAGCACGTGGACGGCCGGATGCTGAAGATCGCCCAGGACGCCGGCGCGTCCACGATCAACCCCGACCGCATGTGGCACTACGTCGAGGGCATCAACAACTGGGACCCGATCTGGCCGATGCACGGGATCCGAATCCTGCCCGGCCCGTCCTCGCTGTGGCTGGATGCCACCGGCAAGCGCCTACCGGTCCCGCTCTTCCCCGGCTTCGACACGCTCGGCACGCTCGAGCACATCATGACCACGGGCCACGACCACACGTGGTTCGTCCTCACGCAGAAGATCATCGAGAAGGAGTTCGCGCTCTCGGGCTCCGAGCAGAACCCGGACATCACGAGCAAGTCGGTCAAGGCGGTGCTCCAGACGCGCGTCGGCTCTGGCGCGCCCGCGCCGGTCGCCGCGTTCATGGAGCACGGCAGCGACTTCATCGTCGAGCCCACGCTCGAGAAGCTGCTCGCCGGCATGGCCGCGCTGGAGCCCGACGCGCCGCTGGACCTCGCGCAGGTCGAGCGCGAGATCCGCGCGCGCGACAACGAGATGGACAACACCTACACCAAGGACCTCCAGGTCGTGGCGCTGCGCGGGGCGCGCAGGTACCTGCCGGACCGGATCGCGCGCGTCGCGACGCCGCACCGGCTGCTCGACCCGAAGTCCGGGCCGCTGATCGCGGTGCGGCTCTCGATCCTGACGCGCAAGTCGCTCGGCGGGTTGCAGACCGACCTCGCGTCGCGCGTGCTCGGCGCCGACGGGGAGCCCTTCCCGGGGCTCTTCGCCGCGGGCGAGGTCGCCGGCTTCGGCGGCGGCGGCATGCACGGCTACCGCTCGCTCGAGGGGACCTTCCTCGGCGGCTGCCTGTTCAGCGGGCGTGCAGCGGGACGGGCGGTGGCGCAGGGCTGACCCGCGCCGGGCCGTGCTCGTAGACCGACGGGTCGAAGCGCCGCGTCCGGCGCCCGTACTCGACGTGCGAGCCGGCCCAGACCTGCGTCACCTTGCCGGCGTCGGTCGTGTACCAGCCGGGGCAGCCGGCGGTGAAGACCGTGCCCTGCAAGCGCTCCTGGAGGTCGCGGTTGAACGCGTCGTGGACCTCGGGGCGCACGTCGATCCAGCCGCCGGCGCGGCCGAGGTGCTCGATCGCCTGGCGCATGTAGCCCGCCTGGCGCTCGAGCAGGTAGACGATGGTGTTGGTCAAGGACCCCGTGTTGGGTCCGTAGGCCATGAACAGGTTGGGGAAGCCGGGCGTCGCGAGGCCGAGGTAGGCCTCGGGCCCCTCCGACCACGCCTCGCGGATCGACACGTCGTCGCGGCCGCGCAGGTCGATGGGCGCGAGCTGCTCGGTCGCGGTGAAGCCCGTGCACCAGACGATGACGTCGGCCTCGACCTCCGTCCCGTCGGCGCAGACGACGCCGCGCTCGGTGACCGCGGAGACGCCGGAGCCCACGACGTCCACGTCCGGCCGCGCGAGCGTCGGGTACCAGGAGCGCGAGAGCAGCAGCCGGTTGCAGCCCAGCTCGTAGTCGGGCGTCGCCGCAGCGATCTTCTTGGGGTCCTTGAGCGTGCGCCGGATCGTCCAGCGCCGCTCGACCTGCCAGAGGCGGCGCAGCGGCGCGAGCGCGTTCGTGACGATCGGGTAGCGCGACTCGAACCACAGCCACATCGCGTCGTGGTAGATCCGCTGGAGCGCGGGCACGCGCAGCAGGAGCTGCTCGGCGCGCGAGGGCGCCCAGTCGTACTTGTTGACGATCCAGGACGGCGAGCGCTGGACGACGGTGAGGTGCGCGGTCTGGTCGACGATCGCGGGGACGACCTGGATCGCGCTCGCGCCGCCGCCGACGACCGCGACGCGCTTGCCGGTCAGGTCGACGTCGTGGTCCCACTCGGCGGAGTGGAACTGCGCGCCGGCGAAGCGCTCGCGGCCCGGGACGTCGGGGATCTTGGGCCGGCTCAGCTGCCCGGTGGCGCAGATCAGGACGTCGGCCGCGCGGACCGCGCCGTCGCCGGTCTCGACCGACCAGCGGCCGGCGGCCTCGTCGAAGGCGGCGGCGGTGACCTCGGCGCCGAAGTCGACGTGCTCGAGGATCCCGTGCTCCTGCGCCACGACGTGGAGGTAGCGGCGGATCTCGGCCTGGGTGCCGAAGCGCCGCGACCAGTCCGGCTTCAACGCATAGGAGAACTGGTAGATGACCGACGGGACGTCGCAGGCCGCGCCGGGGTAGGTGTTGGCCTGCCAGACGCCGCCGACGTGGTCGGCGCGCTCGAGGATCCGGAAGTCCTCGATGCCGTGGCGCTTGAGCTCCATGGCGGCCGCGAGGCCGCCGAACCCGGCGCCGATGATCAGGACGGATGGCGCGGCGCCCGCGGGTCGACCCATCCCGGAAGTATCGCGGTGTAGCGTGACGGACGTGCCTGCGGTGTCACATATCGGTCCGGAGCTGGTGGGCCGGGCGCTCGCGCCGGTCGCCTGGGAGTGGGACGAGCGCGACGCCATCATCTACGCGTTGGGGACCTGCGCGCGGTTGCCGGAGGATCTCGAGTACTTGTACGAGGGGCGCGGGCCGCGGGTGGCCGCGACGCTCCCGCTGGCCGCCGTCGCGCACGCGTTCCTGCCGTTCGTCGCGGCGCTCGAGCTGGACCTGCGCACGCTGCTGCACGCCTCGCAGGCGATCGAGCTGCGGCGGGTGCCGGCGCCCGCCGGCGCGGCCACGCTCACGCGGCGGATCACGGGCGTGTGGGACAAGGGGCGCGCGGCGATGGTCGACTGCGAGGACGTCGTCGAGGACGCGAGCGGCGTCCTGGCTGTCGCCCGCAGCGCGTGGTGGGTCGAGGGCGCGGGCGGCTTCGGCGGGCCGCGATCCGACCCGGCGGGCGCGGCCGCTCCGCCGTCGCTGCCCGAGGACCGCGCGGCCGATCTCCGCGCGAC
>JAOPZG010000062.1 GCA_025964215.1 Conexibacter sp. | reverse complement strand
CCGCGCAACCTGATGGGCTTCAAGGACGGCACGGCGAACATCAAGCTCGAGGACGCCAAGGACATGGCCGGCCACGTCTGGGTCGGCCGCAACGCCGACGAGCCCGCGTGGCTGCGCGGCGGCTCCTACCTCGTCGCGCGCCGGATCCGGATGCTGATCGAGGTCTGGGACCGCGCCGCGCTCCAGGACCAGGAGCAGACGATCGGCCGCACGAAGGTCCTCGGCGCGCCGCTCGGCGGCACCGACGAGTTCCAGACGCTGAAGCCGAGGGCGCTGCCGGTCGACAGCCACGTCCGCCTCGCGCACCCGGACATGAACCAGGGCATCAAGATCCTGCGCCGCGGCTACTCGTTCACCGACGGCCTCGAGTCGCTCGGCGAGCTCGACGCCGGCCTGTTCTTCCTGGCCTACATGCGCGACCCCTCCGCGTTCATCGCGCTCCAGAACCAGCTCGGCGCGCACGACAAGCTCAACGAGTACATCAAGCACGTCGGCTCCGGCCTCTGGGCGATCCCCGCGGGGGTCCGACCGGGCGGCTACGTGGGTGACGCGCTGCTGTCCACGGTCTAGTGTCCGGAGGCGCATGCTCTGGCAGGCGCCCACCCCCGCACCACCGCCGCCGATCGCGTTCCGCACCGCGACCCTCCAGCGCGCCGTGCGCGGGATCGACGTCGAGATCCTCGCCGTCACCAACGTCCCCGTCCGCGTGACGATCAGCCGCGCCGGCGTCCGCCTCGGCCGCGACACCGGCGTCGTGGACCGCGGCTCCAACGCCGTCCGCGTCAAGATCGGCCCGAAGGGCATCAAGCCGCTGCGCCGCGGCCTCCACGTCACCGTGACGATCGAGTACGGCGCGCCGACGCCCCTCCTCGCCAAGCCCGCCCTCCAGCTCGGCCACGCCTCCGCGGAGGACGACGGGCCGCTGAGCGCCTAGCTCAGAACGCGCCGCGGCGCGTGAACACCGCGGGCACCGTCTTGACCAGGATCGTCAGATCCAGGAAGACCGACCAGCGCTCGAGGTAGAGGAAGTCGAGGCGCACGAGGTCGTCGAAGTCGAGGTCCGAGCGGCCCGAGACCTGCCAGAGGCCGGTGATCCCCGGCAGCACGAGGTAGCGCTTCTTGTGCCAGTCCTCGAGGCGGTCGAAGTCGCGCTGCGGCAGCGGGCGCGGGCCCACGAGCGACATCTGGCCGCGCAGCACGTTGATGAGCTGCGGCAGCTCGTCCAGCGAGAAGCGGCGCAGCAGCCGGCCGGCCTTGGTGACGCGCGGGTCGTGGCGCATCTTGAAGAGCGCGCCCGAGGCCTCGTTGCTCTCCTCGAGCTCGGCCTGGCGGCGGTCGGCGTCGTGGTACATCGTCCGGAACTTCAGGCATGCGAACGGCACGCCGCCGATCCCCGGGCGCCACGACTGGTAGAAGATCGGCCCGCGCGAGGTGAAGCGCACCGCCGCCGCGGTCAGCAGCAGCAGCGGCGAGAGCAGCAGCAGCAGGACCGACGAGACCGCCACGTCGAACGTGCGCTTCATCGCGAAGTCGATGCCGTCGAAGACCGGCGGCTTGAGCTCGAAGAGCGGCACCGACTGGCCCGGGACGAACTCGGCGCGGTGGATCAGGATCTCCATCGTCGAGGGCGCGATCCGCACCACGACGCCGCGCTGGTGGCACGTGTCGACCAGCTCGACGGCCTTCTGCTGCGGGAAGGCCGGGTCGGCGATGATGACCTCGTCGGCCTTGTGCTCGCCGACGATGTCGCCGATCTCCTCGAGCGTCCCCAGCGAGCGCAGGCCGTTGTCGGGCCGCGGCGTCAGCGAGATGAAGCCGATGACCTGCACCGGGCTGTGCCCGCCGGAGGCCTGCAGCGCGTGCGCCACCGCCTCGATCTGCTCGCCCGTCCCGACGATCACCGCGCGGCGCTTGTAGCCGGCGGCGCTCAGCAGCGCGCCCGTGGCCTGCTCGTAGGCGAAGCGCGCGGTCGAGACGTAGGCGACCGAGAAGAACAGCGTCCCGTAGAAGATGGAGTAGCTGGAGAACTCCTCGCCGTTGACGACGGCGAAGATCAGCGCCACGAGCGTCGTCTGGAAGAGCGACGCGACGATCCGCGTCAGGCCCGGGCGCTGCGAGCGCTCCGCGTAGAGGCCCGAGCGCGCGAAGAGCAGCGAGGCGACCAGGAACGCGAACGGCACGTAGTCCTTGGACTGCTCCCAGGAGACGCGCGGATCCCAGGCGTCGCGGGCGACGGCCTTGAGGCACAGGGCGGTGAAGATGGCGAGGATGATCGCCGCGAGGTCCAACGCCAGCAGCGAGAGGACACGCGCGGCCCGCCGAAGGGTCGACCAGCGCAGCAGGAAGCTCAGGACCGGCGGCCGCTTGGAGCGCATGTCCCGGTCGGGCAGCGGCAGGTCCAACGGTGGTAGGTCCACGCTCCCCAGCTCTGCGGGGTTCGCATTCGGCATCTCCCGTTCCTCAACGCGTGAGGGTGGCAGATGTCGCGGGTTTGTCATGCAAGAAGCGCTTCGGGGCACCGAGCCAGGAGGCCCGGAGCCCTTGACGCTATCGCGCCGACCCGACGAGCACGTCTACGCCGCTCTCGTCGAGGGTGCGCTGGAGGCCTTCGCGGAGCGCCACGGTCGGCTCCCAGCCGAGGACCTGCTTGGCCAGGTCGATGTTCGGCTGGCGGATCTTCGGGTCGTCGGTGGGCAGCGCCTCGTAGACGATCTCCGAGCTCGAGCCCGTGATGTCGATGACGGCCTCGGCCAGCTCCAGGAGCGTGAACTCGTTGGGGTTGCCGACGTTGACGGGCTCGTGGTAGCCGGACTCCTGGAGGGCGATCATGCCCCGGATCAGGTCGTCGACGTAGGTGAACGAGCGGGTCTGGCTGCCGTCGCCGAAGACGGTGATCGGCTTGCTCGTGAGCGCCTGGCGCAGGAAGGTCGGGATCGCGCGGCCGTCGTTGGGGCGCATCCGCGGGCCGTAGGTGTTGAAGATCCGGATGATCGCCGTGTCCACGCCCTGCTGGCGGTGGTAGGCCATCGTCAGGGCCTCGGCGTAGCGCTTGGCCTCGTCGTAGACGCCGCGCGGGCCGATCGGGTTGACGTGGCCCCAGTAGCTCTCGGGCTGCGGGTGGACCTGCGGGTCGCCGTAGACCTCGGAGGTCGAGGCGATCAGGAAGCGCGCGCGATGCGCCTTGGCGAGGCCGAGCGTGTGGTGCGTGCCGTGCGAGCCGACCTTCAGCGTCTGCAACGGCAGCCGCAGGTAGTCGATCGGCGAGGCCGGCGAGGCGAGGTGGAAGACCGAGTCGATCTGCTCGTCGACGAAGTACGGCTCGACGATGTCCTTGTGCAGGAGCGTGAACTCGGGCACCCGGATGTGCGCGATGTTCGTCAGCGACCCGGTCTAGAGGTTGTCGACGCAGATGACGCGATGACCGCGGCGCAGGAGCTCGTCGCACAGATGCGATCCGAGGAAGCCGGCGCCGCCGGTGACGAGAGCGGTAGCCATGCGCGACAGCGTAACCGCATCGCCGAGCGGTCGGCCTAGCCCGAGGGCGGGGACTGGCCCGGCCGAACGGGGAACGGTCCCCGCTTCAACGGCGCGTGGCTGCGCGCCGTTCGCGGGG
>JAOPZG010000059.1 GCA_025964215.1 Conexibacter sp. | reverse complement strand
CGCTTCCCGCCCGCGGCCGCCTCGCCCACGCCCGGCCCGCGCGGCCCGAGCTAGGCTCCGCGGCGATGAGGCTGCTGCCCCAGGAGCAGGATCGCCTGCTGCTCTTCCTCGCCGCCGAGCTGGCCCGGGCGCGTCGCGCGCGCGGCTGCCGGCTCAACCAGGCCGAGGCCACCGCGATCGTCGCCGACGGGATCTGCGAGCTGGCGCGGGACGGCCTCCGCTACGACGCGGTCGTCGCCGGCGCCTACGCGATCCTCGGCGAGGAGGACGTGCTCGACGGCGTCCGCGCGCTCGTGCGCCGGATCGAGGTCGAGGCGGTCTTCCGCGACGGGCGCCACCTCGTGGTCGTGGAGGACCCGCTGGGGCCGGGGCCTGCCGCGTCTGCCGCAGAGCCCGAGGTCCCATGGCTCGAGGACGCGGCGGCGCGGGTCACCGTCGTCAACGAGGGCGCGGTCCTCGTCGGCGTCACCAGCCACCTCCACTTCTTCGAGACCAACCCCATGTTGTCGTTCGACCGCGCGGCCGCGTGGGGGATGCGGCTCGCCGTCCCGGCCCGGACGAAGGTCTTCTTCCCGCCCGGCGAGCGCGTCGCGGTCGCGCTGATCCCGATCGGCGGCGCGCGCGTCGTGCGCGGCCACGGCGAGCTCGTCGACGGCGCGCTTGACGACCCCGGCGCCCGCGAGGCCGCGCTGGCGCTCGCGCGCGAGAAGGGCTACCGCGGTGCATAGCGAGCCGCGGCCCGTCCGCCTCGGCGACACCGCGCTCCACGTCCTCCCCGAGCGCGACGACGTCCACGGCCCCGACCAGCTCGTCCCCGGCTTCGGCAACACGATGCGCGACGGGCTCGGCGTCCGGGCGGAGCGCGGCGGCGTCGACACCGCGATCGTCGGCGGCCTGATCCTCGACCCGATCCTGGGGATCCGCTACGCCTCGATCGGCGTCACCGACGGGCGGATCGTCGCCGTCGGCCGCGCCGGCAACCCCGACACGATGGACGGCGTCGACGTCGTCCTCGACGTCGGCACCGCGGTCCTCGACGCGACGGGCATGATCGTCACGCCCGGCGGGATCGACACGCACGTCCACTGGCTCTCGCCGCAGGTCACCGACGCGCTGCTGGCCGGCGGGATCACGACGATGGTCTCGCAGGACTACGGCCCGGTCTGGAACCTCGGCACGAACCCGGAGTCCGGCCTCGCGACGACCTGGGCCGCGCTGGAGGACGCGCCGATCAACGCGGCGCTCTTCGTCCGCGGCTCGTCCTCGCGCGCCGAGCGCGTCGAGGACGGCCTGCGCGCCGGCGGCGCCGCGCTGAAGATCCACGAGGACGTCGGCGCCGGACCCGCGCAGATCCGCACAGCGCTCGACGTCTGCGACCGCCACGACGTCCAGCTCGCGATCCACACCGACGGCCTCAACGAGGTGCTCTCGGTCGACGGCACGCTCGCGGCGTTCGCGGGCCGCTCCGTCCACGCCTTCCACATCGAGGGCGCCGGCGGCGGCCACGCGCCGGACCTCCTGCGGCTCGCCGGCCGCGAGCGGATCCTCACCTCCTCGACCACGCCGACCGTCCCGTTCGGCGTCGACGCCGCGGCCGAGCACGCGGCGATGGTCGCGGCCGTCCACGTCCTGGAGCCGGGCCGGATCGCCGGCGACCGGACGGCCGCGAACGCCCGCGTGCGCCCGGCGACGATGGCCGCCGAGGGCGTCCTGCACGACCTCGGGATCATCCACATGCTCTCGAGCGACTCGCAGGGGATGGGGCGCGCGGGCGAGGTCGTGCGGCGCGCGTTCCAGAACGCGGACGTGATGAAGCGCGCCCGGGGCGAGGCGGGCTACGCGTCCGGCGGCCTCGCCGACAACGCGCGCGTCCTGCGCCACCTCGCCAAGGTGACCATCAACCCGGCGATCGCCCACGGCCTCTCGCACGACGTCGGCGCGCTCACGCCCGGCCGGATCGCCGACTGCGTCTTCTGGCTGCCGCAGTTCTTCGGCGTCCGGCCCGAGCTGGTGGTGAAGATGGGCGTCGCCGCGTGGGGCGCGAGCGGCGACGGCGACGCCACCACCATGCTCTGCGAGCCCGTCGTCGTGCAGCGGCAGGTCGGCGCGCACGGCGGCGCCGCCGCCAGGCTCTCGCTCGCGTTCACGAGCGCCGCCGCGCAGGACACCGAGCTGCCGACGACGCGGCAGCGCTCGATCGTCCGCGGCTGCCGCGACGTGGGCGCGGCCGACATGGTGCGCAACGACGTCCGCGCCGAGGTCGGCGTGGCGCCCGACGGGTCCTCGGTCACGGTCGACGGCGAGGTCGTCGGGATCGAGCCGGTCGACGAGGTCGCGCTCTCCTGGAGGTACCTGCTCGGATGATCGCCGCGCCCCACATCGTCCACGACCCGATCCCGTTCGGCGCGCGGCGGATCGCCGAGACCCGCGCCTACGCCGTCCGCCACTACGGGCTGCACCGCGCGCGGCTGATCGCGCCCAAGGTCATCGTCGAGCACATGACCGAGAACTCGTCCTTCTCCGCGACGTTCAACACGTTCGCGCCCGACGTCGCCGATCCCGAGCTCCACGAGCTTCCCGCGACCTGCTCGCACTTCGTCATCGACCCGAGCGGGACGATCCACCAGCTCGTCTCGCTGAAGTGGATCTGCCGCCACACGGTCGGGCTCAACTGGACGGCGATCGGGATCGAGCACGTCGGCTTCAGCGAGGCCGGGGTGCTCGGGAGCGTGCGGATGCTGCGGGCGTCGCTGCACCTCACGCGCTGGCTCCAGGCGAAGTACGGGATCGCCGACGGGAACGTGATCGGACACGCAGAGTCGCTGAGCAGTCCGTACCACCACGAGGACGTCGCCCGGCTGCGCACGCAGACGCACGGCGACTGGCCGCGGCGGTTCATGGTGAAGTACCGCCGCGATCTCGCCGCAGGGTAGGCTCGGGGCCATGGCCCTCCCCGCACCGTCCGCGTCCACCGCCGCGCTCGTCACGGGCGCCTCGTCCGGGATCGGCGTCGACCTCGCGCGCGAGCTGGCCGGCCGCGGGCACAACGTCGTCCTCGTGGCGCGGCGCGCGGATCGCCTGGAGGCCCTGGCCACGGAGCTGGCCGCGCAGCACGGGATCCGCGCCGAGGCGCTCTCGGCCGACCTCATCGACCCCGACGCCGTGGCCGCGCTCCCGGGCCGCGTCGCCGCGCGCG
>JAOPZG010000052.1 GCA_025964215.1 Conexibacter sp. | reverse complement strand
GGCCAGCAGCTCCGGGTCGGCCAGCGCGTCGCCGACCGTCAAGGCGATGGCCTCGGGGGAGGTGCCCGCGGCGACCAGGCGCGGGTCGAGCGGCGCGAGCAGCTCCGGGTTGGCGCCGGCGGGCGTCGCGACCACGGGCGTCCCGCAGGCCAGCGCCTCCGCGGTCGAGAGCCCGAAGCCCTCGAGCTCCTGGGTCGGGATGACGACCAGGTCGGCGGCGCGGTACCAGCCGACGAGGTCCTCCTCGGAGACGCGCCCGGCCAGCAGGACGCTCCCGGCCAGCCCGAGCGCCGCGACCCGTCCGGCGATCTCCTCGCCCAGCGCGCCCGCGCCGGCGACGACCAGCCGGGCGCCCGGCGCGCGGGCCAGGATCCCCGGCATCGCCGCGACCAGCTCGCCGACGCCGGTCCGCGGGACTAGGCGCCGGGCGGTGAAGAGCAGCGGCCCGTCGCCGCTCGCCCACGGATGCGCGATCGGCGGGCCGGGCCGGAAGCGGCCGGTGTCGATGCCGCCGGGGACGAGCGTCACGCGCCCGGCCGCCGCGGCGTCGAGGTCCGCGACCTCGGCGCGCATGAACGCGCTGAGCGTGACGATCCGCGTGGCGCGCCGGACCATCGCCGCCTCCGCGCGGCGCGAGGCCGCCACGAGCGTGGCCTCCAGCGGCCCCGGCAGCGCGTAGGAGCCCTGGCGCTCGCTCGAGATCTCCCGGTGGACCGGCGCGTGGAAGGTGTGGACGAGCGGGCGCCGCCGCCGGGCGAGCAGCGGGAGCGCCTGGAGTGGGAAGTGCGTGTGCAGGACGTGGTCGGGATGCGCGCTGATCGCGGCCGACGCCGCGCGCGCCGCGGCCAGGGGATAGGAGGCGGCGTAGAGCCGGCTCGCCTTGGCCGGGCCGGCGAAGCGCACGATCCGCACGCCGTCCTCCGCGGTCTCGCGCAGCGGGAGCGCCGGGTCCTTGCGGCGCGCCACGACCGTCACCTCGGCACCGGCGCGCACGAGCGCGGAGGCCAGCTCGCGGACGTAGCGCTGCAGCCCGCCCAGGTGGTCGGGCGTGATGCCGTTGCTCAGCAGCAGGACCTTGGTCATCGGCCCGGGATGGTGACGGGCCGGCTCGCGCAGTGGCGCGCCGGGCGGCTCAGAACGACGTGCTGCGCGTCACGCGCGCCGGATCACGGAACTTCCACGGGCCACCCGTCTCGTCCTCCGGGGCGGCGGTGGCCCCGAGGCCGGAGCGCTCGATGCACTGCTCGTAGAAGTCGACGGTCTGGTCGACCATGTCGTCGAGCTGGAACATCTCGATGCCGCGCTGGCGCGACGCGGCGGCGGCGCGGGCGCGGCGGTCGTCGTCAGTGAGCAGCGCGATCAGCGCCGCCGTCAGGCTCTCGACGCTCTTGGGCTCGACCAGCACGCCGGTGTCGCCGGTGACGATCTCGTTCATGCCGTCGACCGCCGAGGCGACCTGGGGCACGCCGCAGGCGAGCGCCTCGAGCGCCCCGATGGGCATGGCCTCCCACGCGGACGGCAGCACGTAGATGTCGAGCGCCTTGAGGTAGCGGGTGCTCGGCGGCGTGAAGGTGAAGAACTTGACGGCGCCGCGCTCGATCAGGCCCATGCGGTCGGCCTGCGCGCGCAGCTCGTCCTCCATCGGGCCGTTGCCGACGATCGCGAAGCGCGCCGTGGGCATGCGCTCCAGCACGGCGGGGATCGCGTCGAGCAGGACGTCGAGGCGCTTCTGCTCGCGCAGGACCGTGACGGCGCCGACGAGCAGGCCGTCGCCCTTGAAGTCCAGGAGCTCCTGCGCGGCGACGTCGCGGCCGCCGCAGTCGACGCCGTGGCGGATGTGGCGGATGCGCTCGGCCTTGGCGATGTGATGGCGCATCGCGAGGCGGCGCTCGGCGTCCGAGACGCACAGCAGGCCGCTGGTGTAGCGGCCGAGCCAGCGCTCCAGCCCGAGCGCGAAGAGCTTGCGCTTGGTCGAGACGTCGCCGACGAAGCCGAAGCAGTGCGGGGTGTAGACCGCTGGGACGCCCGCCCGCGACGCGGTCAGGCGGCCGATGAAGCCGGCCTTCGAGGAGTGGGTGTGGACGACGTCGAAGCGCCGCTCGGTGATCAGCTGGCGGACCTGGCGCATCGCCGCGATGTCATCCAACGGACGTCCGAAGCCCCGGCGCAGCCGGTCGATGGCGATGTACTCGATCCCCTCCGCCTCGAGGCGGATGCGGATGTTGCTGACGTCGGGACCGGCGACGACCACCGACCACCGCTCCGAGCGGATCCGGAGGGCCAGCTGGAGCACGTTCTCAGTCACGCCACCGTCCGGCGGCTCGAAGAGGAGCAGCGCGGTCTTGGTGGCCGTGGCGGCGGTAGAGGTACCGGCCAGCGGTGGAGTGGCGGTCACGGAGGTCACGAGAAGGGAGCTGCGGTGGACCAGCACGTCACACGGGGGGAAGTACCGCTGTGAGGTGCTACGTATCGCACTGTAGGGCTCCCCGGGAGGGGCGTCTATAGCCGGAAGGCGCATCCCCTCTCGACTATCTGTCCAGTCCACTGTGGCATTTTCCGGTCCCTTCATGTGTTCCAGGGTCGAGCACCGGAAGCCGCGCGGGCACTAGGCTTCCGCGCATGGCCCACCGCATCTCCATCGGCTTCCACGCCAGCCCACCACTCGCCGCACGCGTGAGCGACGATGAGCTGGAACGCCTGCAGAAGGCCCTGGGTGAGGAGGGTTGGCACGAGGTCGTCGCAGACGATGGTGCCATTCGCCTCAACCTCGCCTCGGTGCAGTGGCTCCGGGTCGACAAGGACGAGCAGCGCGTCGGCTTCGGGATCGGTTCGTAGGCGGACAACTCGACCTCCCCCTACCTTTGGGGAGGTTGCCGGGCAGACGGTCGAGGGCGGGCCCCGGGTTCTCCGACCAACGGGCCATGGGAGGCGCCGGACGGGCTTGCTCCACTGTGACCAGTGCTCTTGGCTTCTGGACACATGGACGAGTGTCACACCCGGTTTGTTCAGGTGGAATGGGCACGTCATCCGGCTGTCGCCCCGGTGGGCCATGCACGGCTCATCGACGCCGGGCACCGACCCCCACGAGGAGGGACCCTCTAGATGGAGGCACATGGTGCCGTACTACTCAACGCTCCGGACCAATCGGTCCACGGCCGCGTGCGCGAGGACGAGCGCGCCGCCGGCGTCGACGCCGCCCGGCCCGCCCGCCGCGCGCG
>JAOPZG010000047.1 GCA_025964215.1 Conexibacter sp. | reverse complement strand
GGCGCGCGGCTCGACGGCGGCCAGGCGCAGCTGCGGGACGGCGAGGCCGCCGGCGCCGTGGACGAGCGCCGCGGCGTGGGCGCTGGCGTCCGGCTTCAGCGTGACAAGCAGGCGGCCGGTGGTCGGGGACGCGGACGCGGCATCGGCGGCGCTGGGCAACGCGAGGAGCGAAGCCCCGATCGCCGCTGCGAGGAGCGCCGACCGCATAAGAGTCTCCGAAGAGGTGCCGGGCTAGTAGCCCAGCGCGAACTTCGCGTCTTCGGACATCCGGTCCGGCGTCCAGGGCGGGCTGAACGTCATGGTGGACTCGACGGACGTCACACCGTCGAGCTCGGTCACGAACTCCTCGATCTGCTCGGTGACCTGCGGCCCGATGGGACATCCGGGCGACGTCAGCGAGAACGTGACCTGCACGTCGCCGCCGGAGACCTCGATCCCGTAGATCAGGC
This sequence comes from Conexibacter sp., assembly GCA_025964215.1. GTDB lineage: Bacteria > Actinomycetota > Thermoleophilia > Solirubrobacterales > Solirubrobacteraceae > Baekduia. The sequence goes on along the minus strand of JAOPZG010000047.1, from coordinate 5,927 downwards.
CCAGCTCCACGAAGTCCAGACCGAGCTCGGGGTCGATCACGTTCGTGAGGGCGGCTTCGACATCCTCAGGGGAGGGCATGGCCTTGAGTCTAGCCCGGCTTTGTGAGTAGGTTGGCACCACCATCGTCTCCTACAGCGAACACCCTCCGGTGATCTGCTGTGCGGGCGACGAGGATCGGTCCACCCAGAGCATCCGACGTCCTGCGATGTCGCGCGCGTTGCGCGCTGGAGGCACGGTCTTCGTCGACCTCCACGAGCTGGTCTTCGCCGACCCCTCGTTGATGGTCGACCTCGCCATGGTCGCCCGGCGGCTGCGCCAGGCCGGCGGCCATCTGCGCATCCGCGGGGCCCAGCCGCAGATCCAGCGGCTGATCGAGCTCGTCGGGCTGCACCGCCTGCCGAACGTGATCCTGGATCCCGCGCCGGCTCCGGCGTAGCCGACCGCGTAGCCTTCGGAGCCGGATGCCCATCCTGCTCCTGCTGGCCCTCTTCGTGATCGTCCCGATCCTGGAGATCTACGTGATCATCCAGGTCGGCCAGGCGATCGGCGCGCTGTGGACGATCGTCCTGCTGATCGCCGACTCGATCCTCGGCACGTTGTTGATGAAGTCGCAGGGCCGGGCCGCGTGGCGGCGCTTCCAGGAGGCGCTCGCCGACGGGCGGATGCCGGCGCGCGAGGTCCTCGACGGCGTGCTCGTGATCTTCGGCGGCGCGTTCCTCGTGACGCCGGGGTTCTGCAGCGACGTCGTGGGCGCGCTGCTGCTGCTGCCGCCGACGCGCGCGGTGATCCGGCGGCTGGTGGCGCGGCGGTTCACGTTCGGGATGCTCGGCGACGTGCCGAGCCCGCGGATGCGCGCGCCGCGCGGGCCGACGGGCGATGTCGAGGACTTCGACGTCGAGGGCACCGCGACCGAGATCGATCCCAGGAGGCTTCCTTGACCATCAGCGCCGATCACGAGGCGCCGCGCGAGCTGGCGGAGGGCCGCAGCGACGCGGTGACCGTCGCGTTCAGCGATCCTGAGGCGGACGTCTGCGGCGTCGCCCGGATCGGGCGGGCGATGACCGGCGGCGAGGTCGTCACGAGCGGGCTCGCGGTGCTCTTCGCGGGCGGCCAGCCGGTCGCCGTGCGCGCCGAGGGCGGCGTGCCCGACGGCGAGGGCACCGGCTGGGGCCGCGCCGAGGCCGCCGGGGTCTGGACCGAGGTCGTCGACCCGCTGCGCGCGTGGCGGATGCACTTCGACGACGAGGACGGCTCGCACGCGTTCCTGCTGGATCTGGAGTCGGTGAGCGCGCCGGCCGAGTTGGGGCCCGACGAGCCGGCCGGGAAGCTCGGCGGCATGGAGGGCTACGACCAGCTCGTGAAGGTCACCGGCAAGGTGACGATCGGCGGGGTCGAGCGCGCGTTCAGCGGCCGCGGCCAGCGCGGGCACTCGTGGGGCGCGCCGGACTGGGACAAGCTGACGATGGCGCGGACGCTCGGCGTCTGGCTCGAGGGCGACGCGGGCGTGACGCTCACCGCGGTGCGCGGCGTGAAGGCGTCGTCGCACGCGGACGAGGCGATCCACGCGGTGCTGCTGGGGCGCGACGGCGAGACCGACGAGCCGCTGTCGCTGGTCGTCGCCGACCCGCGCGTGTCGACCACCTACGACAGCGAGGGCCGCCAGCGCCACGCCGGGCTCGAGCTGTACGAGACCGACGACGCGCCCTACGCGCGCCGCGCCGCCGGCGAGGTCTCGTGCGGGACGACGCTCGACCTGGGGCGGCTGCGCCTGGACTGCGCGTTCTTCACGTGGCGGATGGAGGGCCGCTCGGGGGTCGGGCGGTACGACGTGCTGCGCCGGGTGGACGCGGCGTAGGGGCGGCGTGGCGTGGCGCCGCTCGCGGCGTCCGTCTCGACTCATAGCCCTCCTCGGGCCATAAGTCGAGACGAACGTCGCGGGGCCGCGCCGCGCCGCGCGCCCGCGGCGGCTCAGTTGTCGGAGCCGAGCCGGTCCCAGAGGTAGAGCTCGATGCACTCCTGCGCGAGCTCCAGGGACCGCTCGCGTGAGAGGCGCGGCAGGACCGTCTCGAGCGCCTGCTCCTCGGCGACGCCCGCCTCGAACGCCTCCTCGCCGCGGAAGCCCGCGGCGATCTTCAGCGCCTCGCGCCGGTTCTCGCCGAGCGTCGGGAAGACGTTCATGAGGAAGTCGCGGTTGGCGATCGGCTGCCCGACCTCCAGCGACGCGTGCCAGGCGGCGAGCATCGAGAGGTCGTGCTCGTCGAGGTCGGCCACGGCCTTGGCGTAGTGCGTGTCGAGCTCGCGCTCGGGGATCTCATCCACCCAAGCGCGCACGAGCTCGCCGAGCAGCTGCCGCCGTGCCTCACGGCCGACAGACTCTGCGATGACGCGAATCGCGTCGTGAGGTTCGATGAAGCAGAGGGGCATGGAAGCTCCCGGCGCGTCGAGGACTGGACGGCGTGACGGTACGACGCCCGTCGGACGGCAAAACCCCCCGTGTTCGCGGCGTTTTTAGAAGCCCCTGCACGTTGCGATGTTTCGCTGTGCACAGCCGGCTGCGCCCTGTGGCGTCATGGCCGCACACCGTTCGGCGAGCGCGCTCGAGGCGGGCCCGTTCGCCCTGGGACTCAGCCGTGCCAGCGGATGCTGGCCTGGCGCGTCACGGCGCTCGTGTCGGCGTCGCCCGCGTAGCTGACGACGGCCGTCCCCGAACGCGCTCGCACGAGCGATCGCGGCAGCGTGAAGGTCGCCTGGAAGCTCCTGGCGTGGATCGCCGGATGCAGCGTCAGCGTCCTCGTGTGGCCGTCCGCGCCGCGCGCGCGGAAGCGCACCGTGAGGCGACCGGAGGCGCGGGAGGAGATCGTGCCGCGCAGCGTGATCCGGCGGCCGCTGTGGCGCAGCGAGGCGATCTTGAGCGCCGGGGAGGCTTTCAGGGTCGGCCGGGGCGTGGGGTTCGGCGTGGGCAGCGGGACGGGCGTCGGTGCAGGCCCCGGTGGGGTCGGGATCGGGTCAGGCGTCGGCGTCGGGCTGGGGGCCGGCATGGGCGCGTAGGTGAGCGCCAGCGTCGCCGCGGTCGCCGGCGCCTCGTGGCCGACGGCGTCGACCAACCAGGCCCGCACGCTCCCCTCGCCTTCCGCCGGCAGCGCGAGGCCATCGACGGACGTGAGCGACGGCGCCGTCTGCACCGCACCGCACGTCCCGGCCTGGCACACCTGGTAGCGCGCCGCGACGATCGGCGAACCCGCGTCCTGCGGCAGCGACCAGTGCACCTCGAACCGATTCGCCGTCGAGCTCGGCGCCGGCGAGACCAGCCCGACCGGCGCCGCCGGCGCACCGTTGTCGACCCGCAACGCAGCCGGCCGCTTCACCCGCGTCTCGTTCCCAGCCGCATCCGCGTAGGAATGGCCCAGCGCCTTGAGCCACAACGCCCGCAGCTCCTGCGGCTTGAGCCGGCGCAGCGCTTCCGCGGCGCGCGTCGTGCGCTCCATCGTGAGCGCGCGCTCCTCCGGGGTGACCGCGTCGCCCGCCGCGTGGCGGTCGAAGTCGACGGCCTCGAGGGCCACCGAGCCGGAGCGCGCGCGACGCACCTCCTGCGCCTCCCGCTTGACGACGACGTGGAGCCACTTGTGCACCGAGCCCGGGTCGAGCGTCGGCGCGCGGCGCAGGAAGATCTCCATGCTGCGCTGGTAGGCGTCGTGGGCGTCGTCGGGGCAGAGGCTGTGGCGGTAGGCCACGCGCAGCAGCGACTCGGCCTGCGTCGAGACGGTGCGCAGGACCAGCTCCTGCGCTTGAGCGTGGGTGAGCCGGACCCGAGCCTCTGGCTCGGGCGGGGCGAGGTTGTCCATGTCCCAGTCCTTGGGGGTGCGATTGGCGCGTCGTGATCCTTAGGTCCGCCGCCACGGTTTCTCGCCCCCCTGTTTCCCACCAGAGGTCCGAGTGACGACGCCCGCCCATCGGTGAGCGGTGCCACGGATATCGCTGCCAACCGCCACCGGCTGAACCCGACGAGCGGACACGCGCCACCAGCGGCCGGAACCGCGGGGTCCGATCGCGAACGCCGACTCGTGCGAATCCGCACGCACAATCCCGCTCAGAGCGGAAATCGCAACATGCCTTTAAACACCTTTAGCGGTGGAGGAGGCTCCACATCCGCCAACGGACACCATCGACCGTCCGTCCAGATGCGCTACAACAACGCGCTACGCCGCGCAGTCGCCGTGCGACTGCACGAGCGTGGACGCCAGCGCGTCGCGGTCCAGCCGCGGCGGCTTGCTCCCGGCCTTCACGCTCGTGGGCGCCGCCAGCGAGGCGAGGATCGCCTGCGCGCCCTGGAACGCGCCCCAGGCCGCGGCGTCCGGGGCGAAGCCGAGTCGTGCCAGGAAGCGCGCGCGGAAGCTCAGCGGCATCGCGGTCGCCGGCGTCACGACGATCGCCGTCTCGTGCCCGTTCGGGTAGATGTCGCTCGACGCGCTGCACGCCATCGTCTTCAATGCCGCGTCGCCGAGCGCGACCGTCGGGATCCCCGCCTCGTTCAGCAGCGTGATCGCGGGCTGGGCGACAGCGGTGCCGACGCTCGTGATCACCGCGCTGACCTGCGTGTCCTGCAAGGACGTCCGCGCGTTGCCCAGCGCATCGGCCTCCGCCCGCGCGGGGTCGTCGGAGACCTCCTTGCCCGCGTAGTTCACGCGGAACGCGCCCGCGTGGCCCCGCGCGTCGGCGAGCGCGAGCTTCGCCCCAGCCGCCACCTGCCGGTAGTCGTGCGCCGTCGCGCTGACCCACAGCGAGACCGTCGGCGCCGCCGTCACCGCGGCGCTCTCCGACGACCCGCCGCAGCCGGCCACCAGCGAAGCAGCCGCCGCCAGGACGGCGCAGGCGCAGGCGAAAGCGCACCGCAACCCTTAGAGCCCCAGCGCCCGTGCGATCCGGTCGCGCTCGGCGCCGTCGAGCGTCGCCGTCGAGCCCGCCGCGTAGCGCTCCGCCTCGGCGGGCGCCGACCAGTTGTACAGCGCGAGGTCGAGGGACTCGACCGGCACGTCCACCCCGTGCGCCAGCTCGCGCTGACGGCGCTGGAGCAGCACCGGGTCGCCGATGCCGAGCAGGCGCTTGGCCGACAGCGAGACCGGGTCGGTCGGCGTGGAGGCGCTCAGGTGCATCGTCCACGGATCGAGGTCGACGAGCCCGAGCCGGTGGCCGAGGACCAGGAACTCCATCCGCTGCGGCCGGCCGAAGCCCGGCAGGCCGAGGCGCTCGAAGGCGCGGTCGTAGCGGTGCTGCAAGGTCCAGCTCTCCTCGCCGGCCAGCGCCGGGACCTGCCCGCCGAGCCGCTCGGCCCACGCCCGGTAGGCGACCAGGGCCGCCGCGCCGCGCTTGGGGTCGAAGGCCGTGCGCGGGCCGACCTGCACGCCCTCGAGGTCCGGCAGCGCGCCGGAGGCCCAGGTCGTCCGGGCCGCGGAGATGCCGGCCCACGGGTCGTCGGCCGAGTCCAGCGGCGAGAAGAACGCGATCAGGAACGTGAGCCACGCCGCCTCCTCGCGATCTTCCATGCCCGCCACCTCGCCGTACAGGCCGGGAGGCGCGTCGGAGAGCTCGCGCAGGCGCGCGGCGCTGAAGGCCAGCTCGTCGGCCAGGCGGCCGGCGTCGATGCTCGAGCGCAGGCCCGGGACGAGGTCGTGCTCGTAGCCGTCGTCGGGCGCGCGCTGCACGCGCCGCACCGTCATCCCGGAGGAGACGGACTTCCGCGGGGCGCGCACCGCGCTCGCCTCGGCGGTGCGGGAGGGGCGCCGCGCGACCGAGCGGGTCGGGCTCGAGACCTGCTCCTTCTTGGAGCAGATGGGGCAGTTCTCGACGAGCCGGTTGTGGCGGCAGAAGGAGGGCACGCCTCCAGTCTACGAGGGGCAACCCGAACGCACGACGGGCGCCCGACGGCGCC
>JAOPZG010000040.1 GCA_025964215.1 Conexibacter sp. | reverse complement strand
ACCGGGCCGCGGCCGCGTCCGCTCAGCACAGTGGGCTGAACGCGTCGAGCGCCTCGGTCCGCGACACCGCGCCGGTGATCGCCGCGACGACGTCCTCGGCGTCCGGGTAGCCGGTCGCCCGGATCGCGCGCGCCGCGGCGTCGACGTCGTAGCGCGTGCGCCGCAGGTCCGGGCCGGCGGGTGTGAGCGCCAGCCAGAAGGCGCCCGCCGCGCCCTCGTAGGGCATCCCCACGCTGCCGGCGTTGACCCACTGGGTCGCGCCGGCGCGCGCGACGAACTGGAGGTGCACGTGCCCGCCGACGACGACCGGCTCGGCGACGCCGCGCACGGCCTCCGCCAGCGCGTCCGGCGAGGTCCGCGTCGTGACCATCGCGGTGTCCGAGGACGGCGTCCCGTGGCAGACGAGGACCGCGCCGTCGACCGACACCGTCGGCGCGAACGAGGCCAGGAGATCCCGCTCGGCGCGGTCGATCGCGGCCGCCGCGAAGTGCGCGCTGCGGGAGGCGGGATCGTCGCCGTCGAGGGCCGCCGCGCCGTCGAACGCCGCCACCACCTCGCGATCGGCGTTGCCCATCACCCAGCGGATCCCATCGCCGAGCGCCGCGAGCCGCGCCAGGACCTCACGCGGCTGCGGGCCCGCCACGACGTCCCCGCCGGAGACCACGAGGTCGAAGCCGTCGGCCGCGACCTCCTCCAGCACGGCCTCCAGCGCGGTGAGGTTCCCGTGGACGTCGGCGAGGATCGCGATCCGCATGAGCGCATGCTGCCATGACGCTTCCGATCGACGGCGATGCCCAGCTCTCCATCACGCAGGTGCCGGTGGCGAACGCGAGCACGATCGGGCGGCGGGCGTGAAGAGGCGCATGGCGAGCACGCCGCCGGGCATGTCACGCATACTCCGCAGATGCGCCGCGCCGTGAGCCTGCTGATCGCCGTGGTGTCCGCCGGCCTCGTGGTGGCGGCGGGCGCCGCGATCGCGAAGACGAGCCACGAGGGCTGGCCGGCGATCGACGGCGTCACGAAGATGCACACGCGCGACCAGAGCTCGGCGATCGACGGCACGAGCCGCAACGACGAGCTGCTCGGCGGCCACGGCAGCGACACGCTCTGGGGCCGCGGCGGCGACGACGTGCTGTGGGGCGACTACAAGCCCGGCGGCCAGCCGGCCGGGCAGGTCGACCACATCAACGGCGGCACGGGCAACGACTTCATCTACGCGGGCCACGGCAGCAACGCGATCGACGCCGGCCCGGGCGGCGACGTCGTCCACGCCCACTACGGGCGCGGCACGATCGACTGCGGCGGCGGGATCGACACGCTCTTCGTCTCCCACCGCGCGCAGAAGGTCTACAAGATCTCGCGCTGCGAGAAGCTCAGCTACAAGAGCTCCTAGGCGCCGTCGGCGAGCCCGTCGCCGCGGATCCCGTCCTCGCCCAGCTCGCCCTCCGGCGGCGCGGGCCGCTCCTGGTCGTCGTCGGCGAGCCCGTCGCCGCGGACGCCGTCCGGGTTCAGCGCCTCGTCCGGCACCGGCGTCACCGCCGCGCCGGCGTCCTCGGCCAGCTCGCCACCGCGGATGTCCTGCGTCTCGTCGTCAGCCATGGGCGGGGGCGTTCCCCGCGGCCGGGGTGCGAAAACGCGCCCGCTACTCCCCCGCCGCGATCTGGTTCGCCTCCGGGCCGCGCTCGAGCAGCGCGACGCACTCGATGTGCGGGGTCTGGGGGAACATGTCGACGGGGCGGACCGTCTTGAGGATGTAGCCCGCCTCGACCATCTGGGCGGCGTTCGGCGCGAGCGTGGTCGGGTTGCAGGAGACGTAGACGATGCGCTTGGGCGAGGCTTCCAGGACCCGGCGGACGACCTTCTGCGAGAGGCCCGCACGTGGCGGGTCGACGACGATGACGTCCGGCCGGCCGGCCTTCTCCACCAGCTCGCGCAGCGCCAGGCGGACGTCGCCGGCGAAGTAGTTGGTGTTGGAGATGTCATTGGCCTTGGCGTTGTTGATGGCGTCGGCGATCGCCTCCTCGACGATCTCCAGGCCCCAGACCTCGCCGGACTTCGAGGCGAGCGAGAGCCCGATCGTGCCGATCCCGCAGAACAGGTCGTAGACGCGCTCCCAGCCGTGCAGGCCCGCGGCGTCCGCGGCGACCGCGTAGAGCTTCTCCGCCATCTCGGTGTTGGTCTGGAAGAACGCCTGCGCGGAGAGCTGGAAGTCGAGGCCGCCGAGCTCCTCGGCGATCGTCGGCTTGCCGGCCACGAGCTCGGTCGAGCCGCCGGCGGTCGTCTCGCCGACCGTCTCGATGCTCGTCACCAGCAGGCTGTCGGCGGCGACCGCCGCGTGGAGCGTGCCCGCGTCGACGTCGACCCCGTCGCTGACCACGAGCCGGACCTGGATCTCACCGGTCCGGCGGCCCTCGCGGATGACGAGGTTGCGCAGCGCGCCGAGCTGCGAGCGGCGGTCGTAGGCCGTGTAGCCCTCGGATCGCGCCCACTCCAAGACCGCGCGGCGCGCCTCGTTGCCGCGCTCGGACTGGAGCATGCAGTCCTCGACGTGCACGATGTCCTCCCACGAGCCGGGCGCGTGGAAGCCGCAGATGAGCTGGCCGTCGGCGTCCGTCCCGAACGAGAACTCCAGCTTGTTGCGATAGCGCCACTGCTCGGTCGCCGGGACGATCGGCAGCAGCTCGAAGCCGTCGAGGTGGCCGAGCCGGCGCAGCGCCTCGTCGACCTGCGCGCTCTTGATCTCGAGCTGCTTCTCGTAGGGCAGGACCTGCCAGGGCGCGCCCGGGTGGTCGGCGAGCGGCGCGACGCGGTCGGGCGACGGCGTCACGACCTCGAGCAGCCGCGCCTCGCCGTAGTGGCGCTTGCGCTTGGTCACGACGGCGCGGACGGTGTCGCCGGGCAGGGCCTCGCGGACGAACACGACCCAGCCGTGCTCGCCGTCGCCGAAGCGCGCGACGCCGGCCCCGCCGAAGGCGAGGGAGTCGATGTGGAGCTCCAGCTCCTGCCCGCGCTCGGGGCGCGGCGGGCGGGGAGAGGCGGTGGTGGTGGATGCGGGAGCGTCGGGGGTCACGCACTTAGGATGGCACCGCCATGGACCTCGACGCCTACCGGGCACGCGCGCAGGCGTTCGCCACCGACCTCAACCGCGCCCACCACCGGCGCTTCGCGGGGCACGACGGCGCCTGGGACCCGGAGTCGCTCTACGCGCATCACGCCGCCGCGTACGACGACGAGGCGATCGAGGCGCTGCGCGCGGCGGCGTCCGCGGAGGGCGCGCGCGAGGACCCCGACCGCCCGGGCGAGCAGCCCGCGCGGCGGCTGCTGCGCTTCGCGGTCGAGGCGCGGCTGGGACGCGCGACCGCCCGGACCGACGCGGCGCGCGCGCAGGCCGAGGCGCAGGAGGGCTACGCGGATCTCACCGCGACGCTGGCGCGTGAGCCCGCGCTGGGGCGGCGCGTGGAGCTGGAGGAGGAGCGGCTGGACGTCGTCGCGCGGCGGCTGACGCCGCTGGCTGCCGAGGGGCTGGAGCGCGTGCGGGCCGAGACGCGCGCGCTCGGCTGGCCGAGCGCCCGCGCGCT
>JAOPZG010000631.1 GCA_025964215.1 Conexibacter sp. | reverse complement strand
GCCGGGCCGCCGGAGTCGTCGCGCGGCAGCCGCAGGACGCGCTCGAGGTACCAGCGGTAGGCGCAGCGGTCGTACGCCGCGAGCGAGGTGTAGGACAACGTCGCGGGCAGCGGGCGCGGCGGCGAGGGGACTGTCCCCGCGACCGTCCGCGTCGGCGGTGCCACCTGCTGCACGAGGGGGACCGTCCCCGGCGGCGGCTCCGGCGCCGCGAAGAGGTCGAGGGTGAGTTGGCCGCCGGGTGACTCCGGGACGGGTTCGGCAATGCCGGGGCCGGCGGCCTCGGCGGCGATCGGCGCCGGTGGGACGAGGGTCTCGGCGGGTGGGGTGCGGTGGACCTTCAGCGCGACGCGGTCGCGGGCGGAGGCGGGGTCGGGGTCGCCGGTGGACCGCTCGTCCCCCTCGCCCTCGACCAGCGCGGCGAGGCCGGCGACGAGGCGGGGCGCGAGCCAGCGCAGCGGCGCGACGGCGGGCGACGGCGCGCCGAGCCACTTGTCGGGGTCGAAGGTGCCGCTGAGGATCAGGCGCTCCTCGGCGCGGGTCATCGCGACGTGGAGGATGCGGCGCTCCTCCTCGAGGTCGGCGGTCTGCTGCTCGTCGCGGAGCTCCTCCCAGTCGAGCGCCTTGGTCGACGCGCCGTCGATCGTGCGCAGCCGCAGGCCGACGCGGTTGCCGCGGACGAGCAGGTCGTCGCTGTCGTTGCGGCCCGCGCGGCCGAGGTCGCCGACGACGACGACCGGGAACTCGAGGCCCTTGGCCGCGTGCATGGTCATCAACCTGATGGCGGTCGCGTCGCCGAGCTCGACGGGCGCGTCGGTCTCGCGCGCCTCGGCCTCCAGCTCGGCGGTCGCGAGGTCGATCAGCCCGCGGACGTCGCGGCCGCGGCGGCCCTCGAAGCCCGCCGCGAGCCGCTGGAGCTTCAGGACGTTCGCCCAGCGCCGCCGGCCGCCGGGCAGGCCGAGGACGTGGAGGTCGTAGCCGGTCCGGTCCACGACGCGCTCCAACAGCATGTCCAACCCGCGCCGCGGCGCCTGCTCGCGCTCAGCCGCGAACCACGGGCAGAAGTTGAAGAGCGCGTCGCGATCGGCGTCGGGCAGCAGCTCGCGCAGCGGGTGCTCGGGCGGATCGCCCCCCGGACGCGGGAACGCCGCCGCCAGCGCGTCGTAGCGCGCGCCCTGCCGGGCGCTGCGGGCGAGGATCGCGAGGCCGTCGGCGCTCAGCCCGACCAGCGGCGAGGCCAACAACCCCAACAACGCCAGCTCGTCGCGCGGGTTCGCCAGCGCGCCGAGGTAGGCGCAGAGGTCGAGGACCTGCTGGCGGCCCCAGTAGCCGCGGCCGCCGGCGGCGAGCGTCGCGAGCCCCTGCTCCTCGATCGCCCGCTCGAAGACCGCCATGTCGGTCGCCGCGCGCAGCAGGACCACGATGTCGGAGGCCGGGACGCCCTCGCCGCGCACGAGCTCCGCGATCCGGGCGGCCACGACGCGCGCCTCCGCGCGGCGCTTCGCGCTCCCCTGCGGCAGCGAGGCGAGGATCTCCGGCGGCCATGCCTCGACCGCCTCGGCGTCGGTCAGCAGCAGCTCGACGATCGGCGCGGCCGGCGGGGTGGGCGGGTCCGGGTCGCTGCGGCCCGCGACGAACGGCACGTGCGCGGCGCCGTGCAGCTCGCCCATCGCGGCGTCGAGGACGCCGAGGATGTCCGGGCGGCTGCGGAAGTTCGCGGCCAGCTCGGCGGCCGCGCCGACCTCGGCCAGCGCGGCGCGCTGGGCGCGGAAGATCCGGACGTCCGCGTGGCGGAAGCTGTAGATCGACTGCAGCTCGTCGCCGACGACGAAGCGGTCGCCGCCCAGCAGCTCCAGCAGGCTCAGCTGCGTCGCGTTGGTGTCCTGGAACTCGTCGACCATCACGCGCTCGAAGCGCTCGGCGTAGCTCGCGCGGATCGCGGGCGCGTCGCGCAGCAGGTCGCGCGCGAGCAGCTCGAGGTCGTCGAAGTCGAGCGCCGCGCGCGCCCGCTTGCCCTCGGCGTAGGCGTCGGCGTAGCGGCCGAGCAGCTCGTCCAGGAGCGCGACGGCGGCCGCGGCGAGCGCGTCGCGCCAGCCGCTCGCGAACGCGTCGAGCGCCTCGAGGTACGCCGCGCAGCCGTCGCCCTGCAAGGCCTTCATGTTGCCCGGCTTGAACGCGGCGTCCTCCAGCGCGGAGAGCGCGGGCGGCCCCGCGTCGTCGGCCAACCGCGACAACAACTGGCGGCAGCGCGCGAGCGCGGCGCGAGCCGTCGCGATCCGCGGCCGCTCGTCGCCGGGCACGAGCTCGTCCTCCGCCCCGTCCACCGCGGCGGCGAGCGCGCTCGCGTCGGGCGGCGAGGCCGCGACCGCCGGCAGCCGCGGCCGCGTCATCCCCGAGCTGCGCAGCTGGTCGTGCGCGATCGTGATCCGCAGCGCCAGCGCGTCGACCCCGTAGGCCGCGACGAGGTCGAGCGTCTCGGCGCGATCGTCCTGGAGGAAGTCCGCCAGCGCGCGCTCGAACGCGGAGCCGCGGACGTCGCGCGCCTCGGCCTCCTCCATCACCGTGAACGCGGGATCGAGCCCGGCGCGCACGGCGTGCGCGCGCAGGATCCGCGCGCAGAGGCCGTGGAAGGTGGAGATCCAGGCGGCGTCGAGGTCGCGCGCGCGGTCGCGGCGGTCGAGCTCCACGAAGCGCCCGCGGACGCGCGTGCGCAGCTCCCCCGCGGCCTTGTCGGTGAACGTGATCGCGAGGATCCGGCCCGGCTCGACGCCGTCCTCGAGCACCGAGCGCACGAAGCGCTCGCTCAACACGGAGGTCTTGCCCGACCCGGCGTTAGCGGACAACAACAGCGAACCCTCGCGGCGCGCGATCGCCGCGGCCTGCTCGGCGGTGAACGGCAGCCCGCCGCGCCCGACCATCGCGCCGGCCGCGTCGTAGAGCGCGCCGCTCACGCGTTCACGCACCGGCAGATCGTCGGATGCGCGCAGCCACCGGTGTACGCGCAGCGCTCGGGCGCGGGCTCCAGCGCGCCGGCCCGGATCTCGGCGACCGCCGTCCGCGCGGCCTCCGCGCACGCGGCCAGCAGCTCCTCCAGGCGCTCCTCGTCCACGCGGTCGGTGCCGAACGCCTGCAGGCCCCGGTCAGCGTCCTTGAGCACCGCGCCGCGCGGGCGCGCCTCGGCGCCGCCGAGCGGCTGGTAGAGCCCGCCCACCGGCTCGAGGCCCAGCACATGGCGGACCGTCAGCAGGTAGAGCGCGATCTGGAGCTTGCCCTCCTCCAGCCACTTCGCCTGCGCGGTCGCGGTCTTGCCCTTGTAGTCGTAGACGATCGCCTCGCGCCCGCTCGCATCCACGTCGATGCGGTCGATCCGGCCCGCGAGCCGCAGCGCGCCGTCGTCGAGCTCCAGCGGCGGGTACGGGTCCTCGGCCATCCCGAACTTGACCTCGAAGCGCGACGGGTGGAACGAACTGCCCGCGTGCGCCGCGAACTCGATGTAGCGGACGAGGTCGACCTCGAGCCGGCGCAGCGCGCTGCGCAGCCGCTCCGGGTTCGGGGAGATCTTGTAGTCGTCGCGATGCTCGTCCAGCGCGGAGCGCACGAGCGCGCGGGCCTCGGGCAGGCGCGCCGGGGACAGCCCCCCGTCCTGCGCCAACGACGACAGCGCGTGCTCCAGCACCCGGTGCGCGAGCTCGCCGCGGATCATCGGCTCCGGGTCGGGCACGAGCGCCTCGGGCCGCAGGTGGCGCTCCACGAACCACTTCACCGGGCAGGAGGTCCAGACCTCGAGCTGCGAGGCCGACCACGTGTGGCGCTCGCGCAGCGGGCC
>JAOPZG010000630.1 GCA_025964215.1 Conexibacter sp. | reverse complement strand
GCCGTGGTTGTTGGGGGCGTTGTCCAGGCCGTGGGGCAGCGTGGCGAAGAGCGTCGGGCCCAGCGTCGGCTGGAACTCGGCCTTCATCCACAGCGGCCACCACGCGTCCATGATCCGGACCGCGTCGGCGTGGTCGTAGGTGCCGCTGCCGTCCTTGTCGCGGCGCTGCGTCCCGGACGTCACCCAGGCCTTCAGCGTCGCGACCGCGGACTTCAGCGCCGGGTCGGTCGGGGTCCCGATGACCTGGAGCGCGAGCGGCAGGTCCTCCTGGCCGCGGAGGTCGGTCGTGCCCGCCTCCTCCATCGCGTCCACGAGGCCCGGCAGGTCCAGCTTGGAGGACTTGGTCGGCAGCCGCTTCTCGATCTGGCGGTCGAGCAGCTGCGAGCGGAAGACCGAGCTGAACAAGTTGGAGTCCGCGCCCGCGAAGCCCTTGGCCTGCTTGTTGTTCCAGGACGTGATCCAGTCCTGGTCGATGACCTGCGGATGCTCGCTCGGCGGCGTGTAGTCGGCGACGTTGGTCTCCGGGTTCCAGCCCTTCCACGTGTTGGCCGGCGTCATCGGGAGCTGGCCCGTGGTGCCCGCGGCGCGGACGGGGTTGTTGCCGGAGTTGTAGTAGGCGATGTCCTTGTCGTCGGTGTAGAGCCAGTTGAACGTGTAGCCGATCTTCGCGGCGGCCTTCTCGAAGGACTTGGCGTCGTGGACCTTCGCGGGGTCGTTGAAGTCCGAGAAGCCGCGTGCCGAGTCGACCTCGTGCTGGTAGGTCGAGCGCAGCGAGGTGAAGAGCACCGGCTTGCCGTTCACGGTGCCGCGCGCCCGGACGATCCCGAGCTTCGTGCGCAGGACCCGCAGCGTCTGCGTCCCGGGCGCGGTCTGGTCGGCGAGGTTCGGCGTCCAGGTGTTGGTGCGCTCGAGCACCTCGACCGGCAGGCACTGCCCGCGGAAGAGGTAGTGCTGGTCGTCCTGGCAGGTCGGCACCGCGAAGGTGTCGATGATGTCCTGGCCGGCCGAGGTCGCCGACCAGGCGTAGTCGCGGCCGTGGCCGAGCTCGACGAACATGTTGATGCCGGCGAAGGCGGCGCCGCGCGCGTCGACGGTCGGCGCGTGGATGTCCTCCTCCATCAGGATCTGCGGGGAGAAGTAGCCGACCTGCGGGCCGAAGACCGCGATCGGGTGGCCGGACTTCGACTTGGCCGCGCTGACCACCAGGGCGTTGGAGTTGGCCTTGGGCAGCGAGATCAGGCCGGGAAGGCCGCTCGGCGTCGGCAGCAGGCCGGTGACGTCGTCGATGATCCCGCCGACGGCACCCGTGACGGTCGACGCGGGATCGGTGAGCGAGCCGGTGCCCGGGACCGACGGCGTGCTCGGCGTCGTGCTGCTCGCGCCGGCGGCGTCGGTGCCCGAGACGACGATCGGCTCAGCGGTCAGCGAGCCCTCGTCGGGCAGCACCTCGCCGCCCTTGGCCGGGTTCTTCGGCGCCTGCTGGTAGGGGAAGCTCGCGTCCTTGACGGTCGTCGGCGCGTCCGGGTCGGCGAACGCGGCGAGCTGCGACCAGAGCTTGCGGCCGTCGGCGTCGCCGAAGCGGTCCTGGAGGCGCTGGAGGAACTGGGCCATGCCGAGCTCCTGGCCGCCGCCCTTGCCGAAGATCGCGCCGACGAGCGACGCGGTGGCGATGATGTCGGTGCCCTTCCACGTGTCCGGCCCGAGGACGTGGCCGATCGCCGCGTACTCGCCGGGCATCTTGGTGGGGTCGAGCTTGGCCTCGTCGATGTACTGGTTGATGCCCGCGACGTAGTTGGTGAGGTCGTCCTGGAGCTGGCGGCCGTCGGCGCCGTAGAGGTCGTCGAACTGGTCGATCTGGTGCTGGAGGTCGTCCTCGGTGTAGGGCGCGAGCGACCACTGCTCCTGGTCCATCGCGCGGTTGCCGGGGGCGCCGCCGGCGAAGGACGACAACTCGGCCCGGCCGAGGTGGCGGAGCACGTCGATGAAGAACAGGCGGTCGGTCGCGGCGGCGTAGCCCGCGCCGAACATCGCGCCGGCGCGGGTGCTGCCGTAGATGTGCGGGACGCCGAAGCCCTTGTCGCGGACGATCGTCACGTCGGCGCGCGGGCTGATCGTCGAGGCGACGTCCGCGGCCTTCACGCCGAAGGTGGAGTCCTTGTAGTACTTGGAGAGGTTGGCGGCGGTGAGGCCGGGCGTCGCCTTCGCCAGGTCCGAGTACATGGAGAGCTGGTCGTCGTTGTGCGCGGGCCGCGTGCCGATGGTCAGGAACGCGCCGAGCTGGGCGAGGTTCGCGAGGCCGTTGGTGCCGGGCGGCAGGATGTCGTGGAACCCGCCGCCGCTGTCGTCCCCGGCGCCATAGGGCGGCACGGGCACGGCCGCGTGCGCGACCGGCGCAGCGGCGATCGACAGGACGGTTGCCGCGACCAGCGCGGCGACCTTCGGACCTCGCATCGACATCTCCTCCGGGATGGACCGACCCAGCCCTACCCGGGAAAGTAGTGCTTCAAGCCGGCGCTCGCGCCGCTTCCCGCTCGTAGTCGAGCTCCGTGCGGACGCCGAGGGCGGTGAGGATGGACTGGGCGTCCTCCAGCGAGGCGGCGCCGGCGACCGCGGCGGCGAGGCGGGCGGCGGAGGCGATCGTGATCAGCGGGTCGAAGCAGACGAGGCGGCCGCCGTCGGCGGTCAGCGGGACGGTGCGGCGGCCGCCGCGGATCGGGGCACGGCCGGTCTCGCCGCGGGCGCAGCGCAG
>JAOPZG010000593.1 GCA_025964215.1 Conexibacter sp. | reverse complement strand
CGCCCGGACCCGTACGCGCATGGGAGCGTCAAGGCGTCGGTCGACCCCGCGGAGGACCCGGCCGACATCGCGCGCGTGCGGGTCAAGGCGCGCGGCCGCGTGACCGCGCGGCTGAAGCCGTCGAGCGCCGCCAACGCCGACCTGTACGCCTACTCCGGCACGGTCAAGAGCCTCGCGGCGACGCCGCTCGCGCGCTCCCGCAGGGCCGGCCGCGCGACCGACATCATCACCTTGCGCAACCACACCAACAAGGCGCGGACGTTCTACGTCGTCGTCCGCGCGCCGGCCGCGCCCGCCGCGCGGCGCACGCTCGGCACGCCTTACGTGCTGACGCTGTCGGCCGGCTGAGCGGCGGTCGCCGGCACCGGCGCGGGTACGACCGTGAACGCGCTCGGGTCGAGCACGGCCGTCTGGTCGACGTACTCGCGCATGTAGCCCGGCCAGTTGGCGACGATCCGCCCCTCGCCGTCGCGGTACCACGAGTCGCACGCGGTCCAGGCGGTGCCCTGGAAGCGCCCCTGCACCGCGCGGTCCGAGGCCGCCGCGACCTCCGGCCGCACGTCGAGCGCCGCGCCGCCGCGCGCACCGACGAGTGCCAGCGCCTGGGCGAGGTAGGAGGCCTGCGCCTCCAGGTAGACCAGGATCGACCCGCCCGAGGTGTTGGTGTTGGGCCCGTACATGAGGAACATGGACGGGAAGCCCGGGACGGTGATGCCGAGGTGCGCGCTCGCGCCGTCCTGCCACGCCTCGCGCAGCGTCCGTCCGCCGGCGCCGGCGACCTCCATCGGCGCGACGAACTCGCTGGTCCGGAAGCCGGTCGCGTAGATGATGGTGTCGACGTCGATCGACCGGCCGCTCGCGGTGACCGGGCCGCGCGGGCCGATCGAGGCGATGGGGTCGGTCGTCAGCTCGACGTTGGGCCGCGCGAGCGCGGGCAGGAACGCGGAGCTGAAGAGCACGCGCTTGCACCCGAAGGCGTAGTCCGGCCACGCCTTCCGGCGCAGCTCGGGGTCGCGCAGCTGCGCGCGCATGAAGAGCGCCGAGCGCAGCGCGCCGATCCGGCCGAGCGTGCGCGGGTGGCGGATCATCGCCGTCAGCGCCTCGCCGTAGTGCGTGACGAACGCGCGCCGCCAGCGCTGCAGGCCCGGCACGTGCGCGACCGCCGCACGCCACGCGCGCGGGTAGGGCCGGTTGCGGCGCGGCAGGAACCAGTTGCCCGAGCGCTGGAAGACGGTCAGCGAGCGCACGAGCGGCGCGATCTCCGGGACGAGCTGGACCGCGCTCGCGCCGGTCCCGATCACCGCGACGCGCTGGTCGCGGAGATCGAGCTGCGGGTCCCACTCGGCCGAGTGCA
The DNA here is from genome assembly GCA_025964215.1 of Conexibacter sp. Taxonomy (GTDB): domain Bacteria; phylum Actinomycetota; class Thermoleophilia; order Solirubrobacterales; family Solirubrobacteraceae; genus Baekduia. The sequence goes on along the minus strand of JAOPZG010000593.1, from coordinate 2,205 downwards.
TGGTCTTGCCGGCGAACGACTCGGCGCCTGGGATCGCCGGCGTCGCGGGGCGGTGCAGCTGGCCGGTGGCGAGGACGATCGCGTCGGCGGTGTAGCTCGTGCCGCGCGCGGTCTCGATCGTCCACGTCGCGGTCGTCTCGTCCCACCGGCACGCTGTGACCTCGGTGTCGCCGACGACCAGCCGGTCGACGCCGTGCTCGCGCGCGACCGCCTCGGCGTAGGCCAGGATCTCGGGCTGCGGCGAGCAGAGCCGCGTCCAGTCCCGGCGCTGCGCGAAGGAGTAGGAGTACAGGTGGCTCGGGACGTCGCACGCCGCGCCCGGGTAGGTGTTGTGGCGCCACGTGCCGCCGAGCCCGCCGGCGCGCTCGAGGATGGTGACGTCCTCGATGCCCTGGCGCCGCAGCTCGATCGCTGCGGCGATGCCGCCGAAGCCCGCCCCGACGATCACGACCCGGCTTGACATGGTGTCAAGCTAGCGCAGCAGGCGCCGCTCGACCCCGCTGAGGCGCGCGACGATGATCTCCGACGTCAGCCCCGGCGGGAACAGGCCGTGGTCGACCACGCCCGGCGTCGCGGAGAGCAGCGCCGCGAGCGCGGCCGGGTCGTCGCCGACGGGGCCCGTGTAGTCGGCGATCAGGCCGCCGTCGGGCGAGGGCGGCAGGCCGGGCCGCAGGTCGCAGGGGTCCAGCCGCGCGAGCGTCGCGGGCAACCCGTAGGCCAACAGCTCCAGCGGGATCGGCGCCGTGAGCTTGTCCACCACCTTGGTCTCGTCGGCGATCACGATGAAGCGGTCGGCCGCCGCGGCGACGACCTTCTCCCGCACGTGCGCGCCGCCGCCGCCCTTGACGATCCAGCCGTCGGGCGCGATCTGGTCGGCGCCGTCGATCGCGAGGTCGAGCCGCTCGACCGCGTCGAAGTCCTCGACGGCGATCCCGAGCGCCGCGGCCTGCTCGGCGGTCGCCACCGACGTCGCCACGCAGCGCAGGCCGGTGAGCCCGCGCACCGCGATCGCCGGCAGCAGGTGCTTGACCGTCGAGCCGGTCCCGAGCCCGAGGATCATCCCGTCGCGCACCTCCTCCGCCGCGGCCACGGCGGCGGCGCGCTTCAGGGCCTCCAGGTCGGTCATGCCTTCACCACCAAGAGCGCCGCGCCGAGCGCGCCGCCGAGGTCGCCGAGCTCCGCGACGCGCATGACCGGCGGGTCGTCGTCGTGGAAGAGGTGGGGCATCATCGCGTCGGAGATCCGGCGCGCGTAGGGCTCGCCGAAGCGGACGCCGAGGCCGCCGCCGATGATGATGGCGTCGGGGTCCAGGACGTTGCAGGCCGCGGCGACCGCGCGGCCGAGCGCGTCGACCGCGTCGTCGATCAGCCGCTCGGCCAGGTCGTCGCCGCGCTCGATCGCGCGCTCCCAGATGCCGCTCGTCAGCCGGTCGCGGCCCTTCTCCTCCATGATCTTGAAGAGGTCGGTCTTCTCGCCCTCGTCGTGGGCCTTGCGCGCGCGCAGCTCCATCGCGCGGCGGCCGGCGTAGGCCTCCATGCAGCCGATCCGCCCGCACGGGCACTTCAAGCCGTGGTGGCGGACGGGGATGTGGCCGATCTCGCCGGCGGCGCCGCGGCCGAGCCACGGCTTGCCGTCGAGGACGATCCCGCCGCCGACGCCGGTGCCCCAGAAGACGCCGAGCAGCGTGGAGAACTCGCGCGCGGCGCCGAGCGTGAACTCGGCGTTGGTGGCGACCTGGACGTCGTTGCCGAGCTTCACGGTCGCGCCGCCGAAGCGCTTGCCGAGCTCCTTGGCCATCGGGTAGGCGTCGCGCCAGCCCGGCAGGTTGCCCGCGCGGGCCAGCGTGCCGGCCTTCGTGTCGATCGCGCCGGGCGCGCCGACGCCGATCCCGCCGGTGAGCGCTTCCGGCTTGAGGTTCGCGCTCTCCAGGGCCTCGTCGAGCGCGTCGGCCATCGCCGCGATCACGTCGGGTGGGCCGCCCTCGGTGGGCGTGGCCCGCCGGGCCTGCCCGAGGACCTGATGCTCGGGGTCGGCGACGATCGCCTGGATCTTCGTGCCGCCGAGGTCGATGCCGCCGCGTAGCGCGTCCGTTGCCATATGCCAGCAGCCTTGCCCAATGCGGGCCCCGGCGCAACGTCGGTGCGCTCAGGCGGTCGCGGGGACGCGCGCGGGCGCGGCCGCCGGGGCGGTCGCGGGCTCCGCGAC